>JBHICW010000040.1:0-13188 GCA_046759785.1 Alphaproteobacteria bacterium | reverse complement strand
GGTTTGAGGACGATCATCTCATCAAGCGCGAGACCCTCGAACTGGTGCGCGCCTATTACCGGATCGCGGATCCTGGGATCCGCAAGCGGCTCTTCAACCTCGTCAAGGCGGTCGCGGCGGCTGCCGGATCGGCGGAGTGATAAGGTAGTTCTCTCGCCGCCGGGCGGAGTGAACCCGGCTCAAGGCGCTTGACCGCGGCCGCAAAGCTTGTCACAAGATCGTTCGGGGACACCGAACGCCGGGGCGGGGAGGCAAGACCTCCTGCGCGTGTCCCGGTCTCTGCGGCGAGGGGTCGTCCGGACATCTCTGGTTCAAGGGTCACGAGCGGTCGCTAGGCCAGGGGGTGAGCTTGCCGCGGGACGCCTACCTATTCACGAGCGAATCGGTATCGGAAGGGCATCCGGACAAGATCTGCGATCGGATCTCCGACGCTATTGTCGACACCTACCTCACCGTCGACCCCCAGGCGCGGGTGGCGGCGGAGACCATGGTCACGACCAACCGCATCCTCATCGCCGGGGAGGTCCGCACCTCGGCGAAGATGATGCCGGAGCGCCTCGAAGAGGTAGCCCGGAGCTGCGTGCGCGAGATCGGGTACGAGCAGGAGACGTTCCATTGGGCCAAGGCCCAATTGGCTCTCTACCTCCACGAGCAATCGCACGAGATAGCCCTGGGCGTGGACGCGCGGGGCAACAAGCAGGAGGGCGCCGGCGACCAGGGCATGATGTTCGGCTATGCTTGTGGTGAGACCGACGTTTATATGCCGGCGCCCATTTACTACGCTCACAGCATCTTGCGCTCTCTTGCCGAAGCGCGCCGCTCAGGAGCGGAGCCGGGCCTCGGTCCGGATGGCAAGAGCCAGGTGACCCTGCACTACGTGAACGGCACGCCGGTGCGCGCCGTCTCGGTCGTCGTCTCCACCCAGCATCGCGAGGGTCTCAGTCAGGAGGAGGTGCGGGATATCGTCCGCCCGTATGTCCGCAACGTGCTTCCCGAGGGCTGGATGTGCGACGAGGAGAACTTCTACGTCAATCCCACGGGATCCTTCGTCAGCGGCGGCCCTCACGCCGACTGTGGTCTGACCGGACGGAAGATCATCGTCGACACGTATGGAGGGGCGGCGCCTCACGGCGGCGGCGCCTTTTCCGGGAAGGATCCCTCCAAGGTCGACCGCGCCGGCGCCTACGCCGCCCGCTACCTTGCCAAGAACGTGGTGGCGGCGGGCCTTGCCGCGCGGTGCACCGTGCGGCTCGCCTACGCCATCGGTGTGGCTCGGCCGCTCATGGTGGACGTGGACACCCACTGCACCGGACGCGTGGACGAGGATCGGCTCGAGAAGGCCCTGCGCGAGGTGATGGACCTTTCGCCGCGGGGCATCCGCGACCACCTCGGCCTCGACCGGCCGATCTATGCCCGCACCGCGGCCTACGGCCACTTCGGCCGCGACCCGGAAGCGGACGGCGGGTTTTCCTGGGAGCGCCTGGACCTTGTCGACGAGCTGACGGCGGCCTTCGGCTGAGGTCGTCTGAGGAGGCTCGACGGTGACGGCGGCCAAGGCGGCGCGCCGGCCGGGCCTTCATGGGCGGCGCAAGGGACGGCGGCTGCGTCCGGGTCGACAGCTGCTGGTGGAGCGGCTGCTCCCCGTCTTGGCGCTTGAGGTTCCCGCGAAAGGGACCGTGGATCCCCGCGCGGCCTTCGGGACCGAGGTCGCCGACGTGTGGCTCGAGGTCGGCTTCGGCGGTGGGGAACACCTGGCCGCCCAGGCCCGTAGCCACCCCGAGATCGGTTTCATCGGCTGCGAGCCCTACCTCAATGGGGTCGCCAAGCTTCTCGTCCAGGTGAAAGAGGAGGGGCTCACGAACGTCCGCATCGTGCCGGATGACGCCCGCCTCCTCCTGCCTGTGCTGGCCGAGGCGAGCATCGGGCGCATGTTTGCCCTGTTTCCCGACCCTTGGCCCAAGAAGCGCCATTACAAGCGGCGCTTCGTCAACCGCGCGACTGTGGACGCGTGCGCCCGCCTTCTCCGCGACCGCGCGGAGCTACGCCTGGCCACGGACGACTACGAGTATTGCCGGTGGATCCTGGACCACCTCATGCGGCACGACGCCTTCGAATGGCTGGCCCGGCGCCCGGTGGACTGGCGAACGCGGCCGCCCGACTGGCCTCCGACCCGTTACGAGGGCAAGGCTGTGCGCGAGGGGCGGGCACCGGTCTTCCTCCGGTTCCGCCGCCGACCCCGCGGGTGAGCGGTGGGCTTCAGCCGCCTTCCCGGCCGGGCGCGAGGCCGCGGGCGAGGTTGGTGGCGAGCGGCCCCTTGCGCCCCTTGACGACGTCGAAAGTCACCGGGTCGCCGCGGCGGAAGGGGCCGAGCTCCCCCATTTGCATCGGGTCCAGGCGGACGAAGAAGTCGCCCCTGCCGTCGCTCGGCTCGATGAAGCCGTACGCCTTCTCGTTGTTGAACCAGCTGATCGTGCCGTGCATGGACCGGCGCGCTTGGTCGCCGCGGACCATTGCCGCCTCTGGCGGGCGAGTCAAGTCGGGGGGCCGGAAAAAGAGCTTGCAGGACCACGCCCGATCACTAAGATGCCTACCGTTGGTAGGGTTTGGGCGCCCAAGACCGGGCGAGCGGTGGGCCTCTGGCCCACCTTTTTGTATTCCCGGTTGGGGTTGAGCGTGGGGCATGGACCGGGCCCGGGACATCGAACCGTTGATGACGCTTACCATAGAGGCGATGGGTTACAGCTTGGTGCGCGTGAAGATGATGGCGAAGCCGGGCCGCACGCTCCAGGTCATGGTCGAGCGCCAGGATGGCGAACCCGTGAGCCTCGACCAGTGCGCCGAGATCAGCCGGGCGCTCTCCGCCGTTCTCGACGTGAACGATCCGATTCCCGGCCGCTACCATCTGGAGGTCAGCTCCGCCGGGATCGCTCGGCCACTCGTCCGCCCCGGTGATTTCGAGCGCTTCGCCGGCTTCGAGGCGCGAGTGGAAACGCGTTGCCCCATCGCGGGGCGCCGGCGCTTCCGCGGGCGCTTGGCGGGAGTGTCCGCCGGCGCGGTGCACCTCACCCTCGGCGAGGGCGACGTGGCCCTTCCGTTCGAGGATATCGCCGGGGCCCAGCTCGTCCTCACCGACGAGCTTCTGGCGGGGACCCGCAATCGACAGCGCAACTGAGGTATCTCTGAGAGATGGAACCGAGCACCGGATCGGGCTTGCTGGACCTCTTGCAGGTGGCGGACGCGGTGGCGCGCGAAAAGGGAATCGGGCGCGACACCGTGCTCGAGGCGATGGAACACGCGATTCAGCACGCCGGGAAGCGCAAATACGGCCAGGAACACGACATCCGGGCCCGTATCGACCGCGAGAGCGGCGACATCCACCTTCTGCGTTACCAGGAGGTGGCCGACCCCGTCGACAACCCGGCGACCCAGATCTCGTTCGAGGAGGCGCGGCGGCGCAAGCCCGACGCGGAGCTCGGCGAGTTTCTGGTCGACGAGCTGCCGCCCATCGACTTTGGGCGCATCGCCGCACAGACCGCCAAGCAGGTGATCGTCCAGAAGGTCCGCGAGGCGGAGCGCAAGCGGCAGTACGAGGAGTACAAGGACCGCGTCGGGGAGATCGTGAACGGCCTCGTCAAGCGCGTGGAGTACGGCAACGTGATGGTGGATCTCGGCCGCGGGGAAGCGGTGCTGCGCCGGGACGAGATGCTGCCCCGCGAAAGCTTCCGCCAGGGCGACCGGGTTAGGGCCTACATCTATGACGTTCGTGAGGAGACCCGGGGCGCCCAGATCTTCCTGTCGCGGAGCCGGCCGGAATTCATGGCCCGCCTCTTCGCCCAGGAGGTGCCCGAGGTCTACGACCGGATCATCGAGATCAAGTCGGTGTCCCGTGATCCGGGAAGCCGGGCCAAGATCGGCGTGTTTTCGAACGACTCGAGCATCGACCCCGTGGGTGCCTGCGTCGGGATGCGCGGCAGCCGGGTCCAGGCCGTGGTGAACGAGCTTCAGGGCGAGAAGATCGACATCATCCAATGGTCGCCCGATCCCGCGACCTTAGTCGTGAACGCGCTGGCACCGGCGGAGGTGACCAAGGTTGTCCTCGACGAAGACGCGGGCCGGATCGAGGTCGTCGTGCCGGACGACCAATTGAGCCTCGCCATCGGACGCCGCGGCCAGAACGTCCGCCTGGCTTCCCAGCTCAGCGGCTGGGACATTGACATCCTGACCGAGACCGAGGAATCCGAGCGCCGGGCGGAGGAGTCCCGCCGCAAGTCGGAGTTGTTCATCGAGGCGCTCAACGTCGACGATTTGATCGCGCGCCTTCTCGTCACCGAGGGGTTCTCGACGGTGGAAGAGGTGGCGTTCGTCCCTCTTGAGGAGCTGGCGGGGATCGAGGGGTTCGACGCGCACGTGGCGGAGGAGCTTGGGACCCGCGCGCACGCCTATCTCGCCGAGCGCGACAGCCAGCTGAGTGAACGGCGCCGTGAGTTGGGTGTGACGGACGAGCTCGCCGAGCTTCCCGGACTGACGCCCGCGATGCTCGTCACGCTCGGCGAAAACGGCATCAAGACGCGGAACGACCTCGCCGACCTCTCCCGGGACGAGCTGCTCGAGGTCTTGGGCGACAGCCGGCTGACGGAGGAGGCGGCGGGCGCTATCATTATGACGGCGCGGGCTCACTGGTTCGAGGACGAGGAGGAGGAAGCCAAGAAGGCGGAGGACGACGAGGCGGCGGCGTCCGAGTCTCCGGCGGAGCGCAGCGGCTAGCCGGGGCTCATGTGGACGGGCGTTGACCACGCCGAGGGTACGGCGGAGCCCGGCGAGGGCGAGGGGCCGCGGCGGCGGTGTTTCGTCACCGGACGTGAGGCGCCGCGACGGTGGCTGGTTCGCTTCGTCGTCGGCCCCGAGGCGAGGGTGGTGCCGGACGTGACCGCCGTCGTGCCGGGTCGGGGTTTGTGGTTGAGTCCCCGCCGGGATGTGGTAAACACAGCCTGCGCCAAAGGCCTGTTCGCCAAGGGGTTCCGCGCCAAGGTCGCGGTCGAGGGCGACCTCGCGGACGAGGTGGAACGACTGCTTGCGCGGCGGTGCCTGGCTTTCCTGGGTTTCGCCCGGCGAGCCGGAGAGGCGGTGGCGGGCTTTGAGAGGGTCGACCGCCTCCTGGCGACGGGGAAGCGAGCCGTGCTGCTCGCGGCTTCGGACGGGGCCTCCACCGGTCGCGAGCGCCTGCGCCGCAGAGCGCCGGACCTGCCCATGGTGACCTTCTTCACCGGCGCCGAGCTGGGCGGGCCCTGGGGCCGCGAACGCGTGGTGTACATGGCGCTGAAGAGGAGCCGCCTGGCCGCGCGGTTCCTCGTCGAGGCGGCGCGACTCGCCGGATTCCGTTGGGCCAGACCGGAAAGGGAGCCCGAGGCGCGGAGGAACGTGGTTTGAGATGAGCGACAGCAAAGGGGCGGACGAGAAGCGATCCTCGCGCTTGACGCGGCCGGGCCGGCTCGAGCTCAAGAAGACGGTCGAGACCGGCCAGGTGCGGCAGAGCTTCTCGCGCGGGCGATCCAAGGCGGTCACCGTGGAGGTGCGCAAGAAGCGCACCTTCGCCCCGGGCGAGAGCGGGCGAATGGCCGAGGTCAAGGTTGCGCCTCGGCCGCAGCCGGAGACCGGGCAGCCGGGTGAGGGCGGAGCGGAAATGGGGCTTCCGGCGGCGCCGGGCGAGCGCGCCGCTCAGCTCAGGAGGCTCACGGACCAGGAGATGGAGGCCCGGGCGCGGGCGTTGGAGGAAGCCCGGCGGACGGGTGAGGACGCGCGTTGGCTCCCCGCCGCCCGCCGCGCCGAGGAGGCGGACCGCGAGGAGGCGGACCGCGAGGCGGCCGAGCGCGAAGCGGCGGCCCGCGCTGCCGAAGAAGAGGCGCGCAAGCGCGCGGAGGAAGAGGCCCGGCGCAAGGCGGAAGAGGACGCGCGCCGCAAGGCCGAGGAAGAGGCCGGGCGCAAGGCGGAGGAGATGGCTCGGCGGCTCTCCTCCACCGAGGAGACGGCGAAGACGACCCTCGAGGTCCCCCGTAGCGCGGCCCAGCTCAAGGGCCGCTTGGCCCTTCTCGCCGAGGAGGAAGAGCGGCGCGAACGCGCTCGGCGCGGGGCCAAGGGCGAGGCCCGGCGGTCGGTCCTCGGGCCACGGCGGGACGAGCCGCGCCGTCGCGCCGGCAAGCTCACCGTGACCCAGGCGCTGGTCGAGGAGGAGCGCGTCCGCAGCCTTGCCTCGGTTCGCCGGGCGCGTGAGCGGGAGCGGCGCGCCGCCCACGAGGCGGGGGAGGAGACGGAGACGGCCAAGGTCGTCCGCGAGGTCGTGGTGCGCGAGGCGATCACCGTCCAGGAGCTGGCTAACCGCATGGCGGTCCGCGGGGGCGAGGTCGTGAAGGGGCTCATGAAAATGGGCTCCATGGCGACCATCAATCAGGTGATCGACGGCGACACCGCCGAGCTCCTCGTCGTCGAGTTCGGCCACAAGGTGAAGCGCGTGAGCGAGGCGGACGTGGAGATCGGCGTCAAGGGCGAGCCAGATGAGGAGAAGACGCTGAAGCCCCACCCGCCGGTGGTGACGGTCATGGGTCACGTCGACCACGGCAAGACCTCGCTACTCGACGCCCTTCGCGAGACGGACGTGGTCGGCAGCGAGGCCGGCGGGATCACTCAGCACATCGGGGCCTACCAGGTGACCCTCGATTCGGGCCGCCGGATCACGTTCATCGATACGCCCGGCCACGAGGCCTTTACCGCCATACGGGCGCGCGGCGCCAACGTGACCGACGTCGTGGTCCTGGTGGTCGCGGCCGACGACGGAGTCATGCCGCAGACGGTGGAGGCCATCAACCACGCGAAGGCGGCCGAGGTGCCGATCGTCGTCGCGGTCAACAAGATCGACACCAAGAACGCCGACCCCCAGCAGGTGCGCCGGGATCTTCTCCAGCACGAGGTCGTGGTCGAGGAGCTCGGGGGCGAGGCCCTCGCGGTCGACGTCTCGGCCAAGGAAAAGACCAACCTGGACAAGCTGGAGGAGGCCATCCTCTTGCAAGCCGATCTTTTGGAGCTCAAGGCCAATCCCGACCGCCCGGCCGAGGGGGTGGTCATAGAGGCCCGTCTCGACCGCGGCCGGGGCCCGGTGGCCACCGTGCTCGTACAGCGCGGCACCCTCCGGGTCGGGGACATCGTCGTCGCCGGCAACGAGTGGGGTCGGGTACGCGCCCTACGCGACGACCGTGGGCGCGTCGTCGAGGAAGCGGGCCCGGCGATGCCCGTGGAGGTGCTGGGCTTGGATGGCATTGCGGCCGCCGGGGACGAACTCGCCAGCGTCGAGAACGAGCGCCGGGCCCGGGAGGTCACGAGCTTTCGCCAGAAGCGGACTCGGGCCGCGCGCGCCGCCGCGGGGGCCCGCGGCAGCCTCGAACAGATGTTCGCCGACATCGCGGCGGGCGAGGCGAAGGAGCTGCCGGTGGTGATCAAGGCCGATGTCCATGGCTCCGTAGAGGCCATCGAGTCGAGCCTCAAGAGCCTGTCCACCGACGAGGTGGTCGTCCGGGTGCTGCACGCTGGCGTCGGCGAGATCACGGAGGCCGACGTCACCCTCGCGAACGCCTCGAACGCGGTCGTCGCCGGATTCAATGTCCGCGCCAACGCCCAGGCCCGCGAGCTGGCCGGCCGGGACGGGATCGAGATCCGCTTCTACTCGGTGATTTATGAGCTTATCGACGACTTCAAGAAGGTGCTGGCTGGTCTCCTTGAACCCATCGTGCGCGAGCGGGTCGTCGGCAGCGCGTCGATCCTCGAGGTCTTTGACATCGGCAAGGTCGGCAAGGTGGCCGGCTGCCGCGTCACCGGGGGCGTCGTCAACCGGAGCGCCCGGATCCGGCTTCTCCGCGACAACGTCGTCATCCACGAGGGCAGACTCAAGTCGCTCAAACGCTTCAAGGACGACGTGCGCCAGGTCAAGGAGGGCAGCGAGTGCGGGATGTCCATCGACAACGATCAGGACATCCAGGTCGGCGACGTGATCGAGGCTTACGAGATCGAGGAGATGGCCCGGGCGGTCTGACGCGGCCGCCGGCAGCGGCACGGGGCCGGATCGGGCGAGGACAGGATGAAGCGAGGCCAGCTCAAACCGCTCAGCCAGCGCCAGTTGCGCGTGGGGGAGGAACTGCGCCACGCGCTTGCCGGGGTGTTGGCGCGCGGCGAGGTTCGCGACCCCGACTTGAGCGGCGTCTCGATTACCGTGACCGAGGTGCGTGTGAGCCCCGACCTCCGGCGCGCCACGGTGTTCGTCCTTCCCCTGGGCGGGGGCGGGACTGAGAACGTGCTGGCGGGCCTTAAGCGGGCGGCTCCCTATCTCAGGTCGCGGGTGGCGCGGGCGGTGGAGCTGAAATTCGCGCCCGAGCTCGTGTTCAGGGCGGATACCTCGTTCGACCAAGCCGGACGCATCGAGGAGCTGCTCAAGGAGCCCGCCGTGGTCAAGGACCGCGGGGCCTCGCGCGCGCGGACCCAAGGGGCGGCCGGAGAGAGCGGTGACGCGTAGGCGGCCCGGCCGGCCGCTCAACGGCTGGCTGGTGATCGACAAGCCCCAGGCCATGACCTCGGCGCGCGTCGTCGCCGGGGTGCTGCGGCTTACGGGGGCCGCGAAGGGGGGACACGGCGGCACGCTCGATCCCATCGCGACCGGCGTCCTGCCCGTGGCCCTGGGCGAGGCCACCAAGACCGCCGGTTTCGTCCTCGGGAGCACCAAGACGTATCGGTTCACGGTCCGCTGGGGCGAAGCCCGAGACACCGACGACGCCGGCGGGAACGTGGTCGCGACGATCGACGGCCGGCCCACGGCCGAGGACATCGGCGCCGTCCTGCCCGAGTTCACCGGCCGGGTTATCCAGGTTCCGCCGGCCTACTCGGCGGTAAAGGTCAAGGGCCGACGGGCCTACGCGTTAGCCCGCCGGGGTGAACGTGCGATTCTGAGGCCGCGGGAGGTGCGCGTCGACCGGCTGGAGCTCGTCGAGGTGTCCGACCGCGACCACGCGGTCTTCGAGATGCAGTGCGGCAAGGGCACCTACGTCCGGGCCCTGGCGAGGGACATCGCTGAGCGCCTGGGAACGGTCGGACACATCGCTGGGCTCCGGCGCACTGCGGTGGGAGCCTTTCGCGAGGTGGACTCGATTCCGCTAGGTAATCTGGCGGCAGTGATGCATGGTGGCACACTCACGCAGCACCTGCTTCCGGTCGAGACCGCGCTGGTCGACATCCCGGCGCTGGCCGTGAAGGAAGCCGCAGCGAACCGTCTTCGGAACGGGCAGGCGATCCAGGTGCTCACCGCGGGCGATGGGACGGTGCGCGCGATGGCCTCAGGAAGGCTGGTCGCGCTCGCCGAGGTGAAGAGCGGCGAAGCCCGCCCGTTGCGCGTGTTCCACATGTAGGAGCGTGGGCGATGTCGATTACCGCTGGGCGCAAGGCCGAATTGATCAAGGAATTCGCGAACAACAAGGGCGATACGGGCTCACCGGACGTGCAGATCGCTATCCTGAGTGAGCGCATCGCCAATCTGACGGCGCATTTCAAGGTTCATCAGAAGGACCTTCATTCGCGACGTGGCCTTTTGATGCTGGTAAGCCGACGACGCCGGCTCCTTGACTACGTCAAGGGTCAGGACGAGGCGCGTTATGCCCAGCTGATCAAGCGCTTGGGTCTGCGGAAGTGAAGGCGAACGGGGATGCGGCGGCATCCCCGTCGCGCCTTCGCGCGTCGGCGGCGGTGCCGGGATGTGCGTCCGGTGAGGAACCGGGACCAGATTGGCGAGTCGCCCCGTGCAGATCCCTGGTGGCACGGTCCTGGCGGGGCCAGCCATCGGGTCGGCCGCCTAAGGCATGGTGTCGCGTGCAGCGTCGGCGCGATTGGTGAGGGAATAGGCGATGTTTGACGCTTGTCGGAAGGAATTGGATTGGGGCGGTCGCAAGCTGGTGCTTGAGACCGGGAGGATCGCGCGCCAGGCCGACGGCGGCGTGCTCACCACTTATGGCGAGACGTCCGTGCTCTGCACGGCCGTGGCCGAGACGACGCCGCGGCCCGGTATCGACTTCTTCCCGCTCACCGTGAACTACCAGGAGCGCGCCTTCGCGGCCGGCAAGATCCCGGGCGGCTTCTTCAAGCGCGAGGGGCGCCCGAGCGAGCGGGAGGTCTTGGCCTCCCGCCTCATTGACCGCCCGATCAGGCCCCTCTTTGCGGAAGGGTTCCACAACGAGACCCAGGTCATCTGCACGGTCTTGTCCCACGACCTTGAGAACGACCCCGACATCGTCGCGATGATCGGCGCTTCCGCCGCCCTCTCGCTGTCGGGAATCCCGTTCCTCGGCCCGATCGCCGGGGCGCGTGTGGGCTACGTCGACGGCCAGTACGTCCTTAACCCGACCGTGGTGGAGACGTCCCGCTCGGCCCTCGAGCTGGTGGTGGCGGGCCGGCGTGAAGGGGTGCTCATGGTCGAATCCGAGGCGAACGAGCTCCCCGAGGATGTCATGCTTGGGGCGGTCATGTTCGGCCACCGCGGGTTTCAGCCGGTGATCGACCTGATCATCGAGATGTGCGAGGAAGCGGCGAAGGACCCGTGGGAGCTCTCCGAGGACGAGGACCAGAGCAAGGCGCAAGCGCGCGTCGCTGCCCTGGCGGACGAGGCGCTGAGGGAGGCCTACGGCGAGCCTGTCAAGCAGGTTCGCGCCGAGAAGCTGAACGAGGCACGGACCGAGGCGATCGAGACGATGAAGGAGGACGGCGTCGATCCCTTGATCGTCGGAGCTCTCCTCAAGTCGCTCGAGAAGTCCATCGTCTGCGGCAGGATTCTCACCACCGGCCTCCGGATCGACGGCCGCGACACGAAGTCGCTCAGGCCGATCAAGGCCGAGGTCGGCGTTCTTCCCCGTGCGCACGGCAGCGCGCTGTTCACCCGTGGCGAGACCCAGGCGCTGGTGACGACCACCTTGGGCACCGGCCAGGACGAGCAGATCATGGATGTGCTCGAGGGTGAGTACCGCGAGCACTTCCTCCTCCACTACAACTTCCCGCCCTATTCTGTGGGTGAAGTGGGCTTCCTGAGAGGCCCGGGACGCCGTGAGATCGGCCACGGGAAGCTGGCCTGGCGGGCGATCCGGCCGCTGCTTCCCGACAAGGCCGAATTTCCTTACACCGTTCGCGTGGTCTCGGAGATCACCGAATCCAACGGCTCCTCCTCGATGGCCACCGTCTGCGGCGCCTCGCTGTCGCTCATGGACGCCGGCGTGCCGCTGGCGCGGGCCGTCGCTGGCATCGCCCTGGGGCTCATCAAAGAGGGGGACGAGTTCGCCGTCCTCTCCGACATCCTCGGCGACGAGGATCATCTCGGCGACATGGACTTCAAGGTTGCCGGCACCGCCAAGGGAGTGACGGCTCTCCAGATGGACATCAAAATCACCGGGATCACCGAGGAGATCATGCGTACCGCCCTCCACCAGGCGCACGAGGGGCGCATGACGATTCTGGGCGAGATGTCCAAGGCCATCTTGGCCTCGCGGGAGGGACTCAGCGTCTACGCGCCGCGCATCACGACGATCACGATCCCCAAGGACAAGATCCGCGAGGTCATCGGGCCGGGCGGCCGCGTGATCCGGGAAATCTGCGAGACCACCGGCACCAAAATTGACCTTGAGGACGACGGCTCCGTCAAGGTGGCGGCGACCGACCCCAAGGCGGCGCAGGCGGCGATCGACTGGATCCGCGGCATCGCGGCCGAACCCGAGATCGGGGTGGTTTACAGCGGCACGGTGGTGAAAGTCGTCGACTTCGGCGCCTTCGTGAACTTCATCGGCAACCGGGACGGGCTCGTCCACAAGAGCGAGCTGGCGCCGAACCGCGTTCACAATGTGGCCGACGTCGTGAAGGAAGGCGACGCGGTCAAGGTCAAGGTGCTGGGGATCGACGAGCGCGGCAAGGTGAGGTTGAGCATGCGCGTCGTCGACCAGGAGACGGGCGAAGACCTGAGCCAGAAGATGGGCCCGGCGAAGGCGGGCGAGAGAGCGAGCTGATCTCCTGATCACGCATCGGAAAGGGGGCGGCCTGGAGGGTCGTCCTTTTTTACGGCCGCAGGAAGCGCGAGATGGAGATACCTAAGATCATCGGACACCGGGGCGCGGCGGCCGCGGCGCCCGAGAACACCCTGGCCGGGTTGAGGGCGGCGGCGGCGCTGGGCGTTCGCGTCGTGGAGTTCGACGCCGAGCTGACGGCCGACAGGCGCTGCGTCCTGTTCCACGACGAACGGCTCGAGCGGACCACGGACGGCCACGGAAGGGTGGCGGAGACGACCTTCGCGGAGATGTCCCGGCTCGATGCCGGGTCGTGGTTTGGCGCCGCCTTCGCTGGCGAGGGAGTGCCGAGCTTGGAAGCCGCGCTGGCCTTGGTCGTCGAGCTGGGCCTCCACCCCAATATCGAGATCAAGCCTTGCGGCGGGCGCGAGACCGAGACCGCGCAGGCGGTGATGGCGGTGGTCGCGGCCTGTTGGCCGAAGGATCGCCCCCCGCCCATGATTACCAGCTTCAAGCCGGCAAGCTTGGCGGTTGCGCGCGCCGTCGCGCCCGCCTGGCCCCGCGGCCTGAACGTGCATACCTTCAGCCCCGCGCGGTGGCGGCGACTCGACGAACTTGGTTGCGCTTTCCTCAACTGCAACCACCGCTATCTGAGGCGCAGGCAGGCGGCCACCGTCGTTGCATCGGGCCTGCCGCTCATGGCCTTCACCGTCAACGACCCGGCCCGGGCCGTGAGGCTGAGGGACTGGGGAGTGAGCACCATAATCACCGATGCGCCCGACCGAATCCTTCCCGTCGTCTAAGGGCTGGCCGGCGTCGCCTCGTGGCATCGCTGTGACGGAGCACCGGCGGCAAGGTGGTCCACGAGGTTCGCGACCTCATCGGCCAAAGGATCGAAATTTAGGACGAGGGCATGTACGGAATGGCCGCCGTCGACTCCCAGGCTGAGGACGCCGCCGTCGAAGGCAAAAAACCATGCCCGCCGGACCGAACTTGGTATGATGTGCCCAGCCAGGGTGCTGCAGCTCATTCATCGCGGCGTGTTTGTGAACGTCCTGGGAGCCCGCGACGACCGCGTGTCCACACCAAGTCACCTGGGCCCGCGCCGACCGGCCAGGGT
>JBHICW010000039.1:0-13453 GCA_046759785.1 Alphaproteobacteria bacterium | reverse complement strand
GACGTCAGGGGCCATGTGCCCGATCCAGTGGCGCTCGCCCAGGTTCGCCCGGCGATGCAATCGCGCGAGCAGGTCGAGAAGCTGTTGGGCTCTCCGTCCAGCGTCGCGGTCTTCAACGGCGAGGTCTGGTACTACATCGGGGCGCGCACCGAAACCTTCGCCTTTTACCGCCCCAAAGTGCTCGAGCGTCAGGTCATTGCGATCGTCTTCGACGCTTCGGGAATCGTCAAAGAGGTGCACCGCTACGGGCTTGAGGACGGCCAGGAAATCACGCCGGTCGCGCGGGTGACGCCAACCCACGGCAAGCGCTTGGGTCTCCTCGAGCAGCTCTTGGGCAACCTCGGGCGCTTCGCCACGCGCGAATAGGAGGAATGACCGGGCCGGCGCTCGAGGCCGCCAGCGCTGGCGGCGACAAGCCAGATCAGCCCCTCCCGGTCACGAGAGACGCCGGCAAGGCCGAGGGCGGAAGCCACGCCGGCCCATTGGGCGCCCAAGGGCGGTGCCGACGCTTACGCCGCCAGCGCCGCCAAGAGGAGCAACGCCACGATGTTGATGATCTTGATCATCGGGTTCACGGCGGGCCCGGCCGTGTCCTTATAGGGATCGCCCACGGTGTCGCCCGTCACGGCGGCCTTGTGGGCCTCCGACCCCTTCCCGCCGTGGTTACCGTCCTCAATGAACTTCTTGGCGTTGTCCCAGGCGCCCCCGCCCGAAGTCATGGAGATCGCCACGAACAGCCCGGTGGCGATGGAACCCAGCAGCATCGCTCCGACGGCCGAGAAGGCGGAGCCCTGACCGCCGATCGCCGAGACGACATAGTAGAGGACCACCGGGGCGAGCACCGGCAGGAGAGAGGGCACGATCATTTCCTTGATCGCGGCGCGGGTTAAGAGGTCGACGGCCCGGCCGTACTCGGGCTTGCCCGTCCCTTCCATGATGCCCGGGATCTCCTTGAACTGCCGCCGCACCTCAACGACGACGGACCCGGCCGCCCGCCCCACCGCCTTCATGGCCAGCGATCCGAAGAGATAGGGCAGGAGCCCACCCACGAACAGCCCGATGACCACGAAGGGATCCTGGAGCCGGAAGCTCACCCCAAGTTCCGGAAAGGAGCGCTGGAGGTCTTCCGTGTAAGCCGCAAACAGCACCAGGGCGGCGAGACCGGCCGAGCCAATGGCATAACCCTTGGTCACCGCCTTCGTCGTGTTGCCCACGGCATCGAGCGCGTCGGTCGTCTTGCGGACATCGGGCTCGAGGTCGGCCATCTCGGCGATCCCTCCGGCGTTGTCGGTGACCGGGCCATAGGCGTCGAGGGCCACCACCATGCCGGCGAGCGCGAGCATCGTGGTGACCGCCACGGAAATGCCGAACAGCCCGGCGCTCAAGTACGCCAGGATGATGCCGGCGCAAATGACGACCACAGGCAACGCCGTGGCCTCCATCGAGACGGCGAGCCCGTGGATGATGTTGGTCGCGTGGCCGGTCGTCGCCGCGCGCGCGATGCCGCGTACGGGGCGGTGGGCGGTGGAGGTGTAGTACTCCGTAATCCAGATGATGAGGCCGGTCACGGCCAGCCCGACGAGCCCGGAATAGAACAGGTGGCGCCCGGTGAAGGTCTTGCCCCCGGCGGCGAGCACCGTCTCGGTGCCGATCAGCCAATCGGTGAGCGGCCAGAGAGCCACGGCGGAGATGACCGCCGTAGCCACGAACCCCTTATAGAGGGCCCCCATGATGTTCTGGGAGCCCCCCAGGCGGACGAAGAACGTGCCCGCCACGGTGGCAAGGATGCACAGGCCGCCGATCGCCAGGGGATACACCATGACTACCGACTGCACCTCGCCCGTGAAAAAGATGGCGGCGAGCAGCATGGTGGCGACCACCGTCACCGCATAGGTCTCGAACAGGTCGGCCGCCATCCCGGCGCAGTCGCCCACATTGTCGCCGACGTTGTCGGCAATCACGGCCGGGTTGCGGGGATCGTCCTCGGGGATCCCGGCCTCGACCTTCCCCACGAGGTCGGCGCCCACGTCGGCGCCCTTGGTGAAGATCCCGCCCCCGAGACGCGCGAAGATCGAGATGAGGGAGCCGCCGAACCCCAATGCGACGAGGGCTTCGAGGGTTTCCTTGAGGGGCACGCCGCTCGCCACAAGCGCGCCGTAATAGAGGGAGACCCCGAGGAGGCCCAGCCCCACCACCAGGAGCCCGGTGACTGCGCCCGCCTGGAAGGCGAGGCCAAGAGCCGCCTTCAGCCCCTCGCGCGCGGCATCGGCCGTGCGCACGTTGGCCCGCACCGAAACGTTCATGCCGATGTAGCCGGCGGCGCCGGAGAGCACCGCGCCGATGAGGAAGCCGAGCCCGACCCTGAACCCCAACAGCGCCCACAGGACGAGGGCGATCACCATGCCGGCGAGCGCGATCGCGAGGTACTGGCGGTTGAGATAGGCCCGCGCCCCTTCCTGGACGGCGGCGGCGATCTGCTGCATGCGCTGGGTTCCCGTGCTCCGCGCCAGCACCGACCGCGTGGCGTAGGCGCCGTAAAGCAGGGCCACCGCGCCGCACGCGATGACGAACCAGTAGGCGGTAGACATGGATCGACGATCCTCTTCTGCCCGAAGGGTGGTGAAAGGGCCTTGTCACCCGCCTGCGCAAGCGAGTTATCGGCCCCAAGATCCGCGGAAAAGTCCGGCGGAAGATGCCAGAGACGCGATGAGAACACAACCTGAGGGTTCGCCTGTCTCGACGCCGCGCGGCGCCGGCAGGACGACTCGTGACGGCCGGCGTGCTTCCGCCCGCCCCCTAGCCGGCGCCGCCGGGCCCGGTGTCGGCGGGTTCAGACAGGTGCAGCACCTCGTAACCCTGCACGCAGTCCGCCCCGTCCGACACCGCGCAGGGCTCGTCCCGCCATAGGCTGAAGCGCATCACCTCCCACCTGTCGGGATCGAAAGCCGCGAGGTGGGCATAGAGCCCGGCCCGGCCGAGAGCCGTTCGGTGGATCGCCTCCTCGCCCTTGGCGAGCGCGGCGAGCGGCCTATCCGTGTCCAAGCTGTCGAGCTCGCGCAGGGCGTATCGCGGTCGGACGTCGCCGTCGCCCCGGTCGAAGTACAGGACGCTCCAGGTTCGCACGCGCGGCCGGCCGAAGGCGTCCACCATCCGCTTGAAGAGGTCGCTCAGCAGGAACCATTGGGCCGCCTCGTCGTTGGGCCAGACATAAAACGGCGCGTAAAGGCGGTCGCCGGCGCTCAGCAGGAAGGACTTATGGGCAAGGTTGGAGAGCCTGTCGAAAAGGGGGGCGCGATTGACGACGTGCTTTCGGATACGCGTCCCGCCGGCATCGCTACTCAGGCGAATGGAATACTGCATCGCCAGCACTGGGGCATCTCCTCCTCATGTCTGTTCTCATCGGGGAAAGGCTAGGAGCCGCGCATCCCGGTAGCAAGTGCAAACCGCGCATGCGAGCCATGCACAGGCCGCGGCGGACGCCGGCCCCAAGAGCCGCTGTCGCCGTGGCGCGCCCGCCGTCAAGCAGCCCCTTGGAAGCGGTCCCTTGGAGCATGCCCCCTAGAAGTGCCGGTAGCCTGGACGCGCCAAGTGAATCGGTCGCCCTTGCGGGTCCCGGACCTCGACCCCTTCGCCCTCGGAGAACCGGCCGATCGGGGTCAGCCGCAAGCCCAGCTCGCGAGCGAGGGCCTCGACCCTCGGCGCGGACGAGGACGGCGCCGCGAAAAGGATCTCGTAGTCGTCGCCGCCCGTAAGCGCCAGCTCCAGGAGCGCCGGGTCGGCGAGGAGGGCGGCCTTGCCGGCCTCCGACAGGGCAAGGTCCTGGGCCTCCACCACCGCCGCGACGTGTGAACACGCGCAGATGTGCGCGAGGTCGGCCACCAGCCCGTCGGAGACGTCGATCGCGGCGGAGGCGACGCCGGCGAGGCACCGGCCTAGCTCGAGGCGCGGACGGGGCAGGCGGAAGCGGCCGATCAGGATGTCCCGGGCCTCCCCGTCAAGACCGGCGAGCCCGCCCTCGAGCGCCCTGAGCCCCAGCGCCGCGTCGCCGACGGTGCCGGAGACGAAGACCACGTCCCCCGGCCTTGCGCCGGCTCGCGAAAGCTCCTCTCCGGGGCGCACCTGGCCCAGCGCGGTGAGCATGAGGGTGAGCGGCCCGTCCACGGCGATCATGTCGCCGCCCACGAGGCCAATGTCGAACGCCTCCTGGTCGGCCTTGAGTCCCGACGCGAACCGCGCGAGCCAGCTCTCGTCGGTCGCGCGTGGGAGGGCGAGCCCGAGGAGATAGCCGCGCGGGGTGGCGCCCATGGCGGCGAGGTCCGAAAGGTTCACCCTGAGGAGGCGACGCGCGACGAGCGCCGGATCGTCGTCGGCGAAGAAGTGGACGCCGGCCGCGATGAGATCCGTGGTGACGACGAGCCGATAGCCTGGCTCAGGAGCGAGCACCGCCGCGTCGTCCTTGAGCCCATAGGCACCGGGCTCCCCGTCGGCGAGCGGCGAAAGCCAGCGGGCGATACGTTCGAACTCGTCCAAGTCAGCTTCGCTCGCGCGACCCGGCCAGCTCTTCGCCGCGCAGGAGACGGGCCAGATGATCGAGCACTCCGTTCACGAGTCCGGGCTCGCCACCGTCGTAGAAGGCGTGGGCGACATCCACGTACTCGCTGATCACCACGCGGGCCGGCACCTGGGGACGCGCCTGCAGCTCATAGGTGCCGGTCCTAAGAATCGCCCGCAGCAACGTCTCGAGCCGCGAGAGCGAGCGGCCCTTCTGCAGTGCGCCGGCGATCATCCGGTCGATGTCCGCGCGGCGCGAGGCGGTCCCGCGTACGAGCTCCGCAAACACCGTTGGATCGGCCCGGAACGCCGGCTGGCTCTCGCCGTCGTTCGCCAATCGGTGACGCACGAACTCGGCGATCACGCTTTCCGCCGTGCCCCCGCCCAGCTCGATCTGATAAAGGGCCTGGACGGCCGCGAGCCGCGCCGCCGTGACGCCGCCACGCCCTCGGACCTTCGCCCGCCCCGCCGGCTGCCGGTCCCCATTCATCGGGGTCCGAGCCCCAAGCTTTGCTTCAGGCGGATCATCGCCAGGCAAGCCTCGGCCGCGTCGCGCCCCTTGTTTTTCTTGTCGACCGCGGCACGGGCCCAAGCCTGTTCGCGGTTCTCGCAGGTGAGGATGCCGTAGCCGATCGCCACCATGTACCGGATGGCGATTTCGCCCAAGCCGCTCGCAGTCTCGGCGCAGACATAGTCGTAGTGCGTGGTCTCTCCCCGGATGACGCAACCGAGGGCTACGTACCCGTCGTGCTTACCGCGCTCGATCGCCATGCGGATCGCCGCCGGCAGCTCGAAGGCGCCGGGGACCGCCACCCTCTCGTAGGTTGCGCCGGCGTCCTCCAGCACCGCCACCGCACCCCGTACGAGTTCATCGGCGATGTCGGGATAGAAGCGCGCCTCGACGATCAGGACATGTGGCTTCACGGCCAGGCCGCGCCTCACCCCCTCTGCGCTAATCGAGCGGAATCGGCCGCTGCTCGACGACCTTCAGGCCAAAGCCGTCGAGGCCGACGATCGTGCGCTGCGTGTTGGACAGCAAGATCATGTCCCTGACGCCGAGGTCGAGCAGAATCTGGGCGCCGATTCCGTACTCCCGAAGCTCGCTGCCCCCTTCCCCGCCGTCGCCGAGACGCGCGGCCCGAACCCGGTCCAGCAGGCTGGTGGGCCGGGGCTCGCGGATCACCACGACCACCCCGCGGCCGGCCTCGGCGATGAGCCGCATCACGGCGTAGAGTTCGTCCCCCTTGCGCCCTTTAGTCAGGTCGCCGAGCACGTCGTCAAGCACGCTGAGTGCGTGCACGCGCACAAGCACGGGCCCGCCTTTGGACATGTCCCCTTTCACCAGGGCAACGTGCTCGGCGTACTCCACGGTGTTGACGTAGATGATCATCTCGAACACGCCGCCGTGGCGACTGTTGAGGTGCGTCTCGAAGGCGCGGCGGATCACCGTTTCGTGCTTGAGGCGGTAGGCGATGAGGTCGGCGATGCTGGCGATCTTGATCTTGTGAGAGCGCGCGAACCTCGCTAGATCCGGCAGCCGCGCCATGGTGCCGTCATCGTTCATGACTTCGCAGACGACGCCGGAGGGGTTGAGCCCCGCCAGCCGGGCGACGTCCACCGCCCCCTCCGTATGGCCGGCCCGCACCAGGACGCCGCCGTCGCGGGCGATGAGGGGAAAGACGTGGCCCGGCGTGACGATGTCGTCCCGGCCCTTCGTCGGGTCGATGGCCACCGACACGGTCCGCGCGCGGTCCGCCACCGAGATGCCGGTGGTGACACCCTCCTTGGCTTCGATCGAGACGGTGAAGGCGGTCTCATCGCGGGCCCGGTTGCGGCGCGTCATCAGCGACAAGCCGAGCTGCTCCACCCGCTCGTGCGTGAGCGCGAGGCAGATGAGTCCGCGGCCGTACTTCGCCATGAAGTTGATGGCCTCGGGGGTGGCCATCTGGGCTGGAATCACCAGATCGCCCTCGTTCTCCCGGTTCCGGTCGTCGACGAGCACGACCATGCGCCCGTTGCGGGCCTGCTCGATGACCTCTTCGATCGGGGCGAGCAGGTCGGAGTCCGGCATGGCTACGTCTCCTCGGTGAGGCGTGCGATGTAACGGGCAAGCAAGTCAAGCTCCAGGTTCACCCGGTCCCCCAGGCCGAGCGTACCGAATGTGGTCGAGCGCCAGGTGTGGGGAATGATGCTCACCGCGAACTCGGTCCCGTTC
This sequence comes from Alphaproteobacteria bacterium, assembly GCA_046759785.1. Classification (GTDB taxonomy): domain Bacteria; phylum Pseudomonadota; class Alphaproteobacteria; order JBHICW01; family JBHICW01; genus JBHICW01. The sequence continues at coordinate 6,687 of JBHICW010000039.1, read as the reverse complement.
ACCTCGTTGACGGTGAGCGACACCCCGTCGAGCGCGACCGAGCCCTTCTTCGCGATGAACCGGCTAAGGTCCTCGGGCACGGCGACGATGAATCTGAGCGACTCGCCGTCCGTCTCGCGGCCGACCATGCGGGCGACCCCGTCCACGTGGCCGGTGACCAGGTGCCCGCCGAACTCGTCACCCAGCCTGAGGGGGCGCTCCAGGTTCACCGCGGTGCCGGGCTGCCACGTTCCCAGCGTGGTGCAACGCAAGGTCTCCGCCGACGCTTCCACCGCAAGCCACCCCGGCCCCTTGTCGACGACCGTGAGGCAGACGCCCGAACAGGCGATCGACGCGCCGTACGCGATCGTCACGGTGTCGTAGGCGGTGGCGATGGTGATCCGCGCCTCCCCTCGCCGGTCGATCTCGCCGACCCGACCGAGATCCGTGATGATGCCGGTGAACATGCCTATTAGCTAGGTGGTGAGCGCATAGGTTTCCATAAGGTCACCGCCGATCTCGAGGAGCGAAAGGCGGCGGAATCCGGGCGCCTCGCCCAGCCTGTCGACCCCGAACCCGGCGGCCGCGGGCAGGCCGTCGCCGCCCATGATGCGGGGCGCGTGGAACCACACCAGGCGGTCGACGAGCCGGCGACGAAGGAGTGCGGCGGCGAGCCGTCCGCCCCCCTCGACGAGAAGCCGGGTGAGCCCGCGTTCGCCGAGCTTCGCAAGCGCCTCCGCGAGGTCCGGATGACCCTCCGCGTCGGCCTCCACTTGGACCAGGTCGACGCCGGTTGCTCGGAAGGCGCGGCGGCGGTCGTCCTCGGCCCCCTTAAGAGCGACGATCCACGTCGGCACCTCGCGGGCGGTCTCGACCAGGCGGCTCGTGAGCGACAGGCGGAGCCGGCCGTCGAAGACGACGCGGACCGGGGACCGTCGGCCCAAACCGGGGAGCCGGCAGGTGAGCTCGGGATCGTCGGCGAGCGCGGTAGCGGCGCCAACGGCAACCGCGTCGTGCGAGGCCCTGAGCGCGTGGGCCTGCGCCCTGGCGGCCTCGCCGGTGACCCAGCGGCTCTCCCCCTTGCCTGTGGCAATGCGGCCATCCAGCGTCGTCGCCGCCTTCAGGGTCACAAGCGGGCGGCCCGCACGCACGCGCATAAGATAGCCGGCGTTGAGCTCGGCGGCCTCCGCCTCGGCCACCCCGGTCTCCACCTTAACGCCAGCGGCCCGCAACCGTTCGAGGCCGGCGCCATTGACACGGGCGTCGGGATCGCCGAGGCCGACCACGACCCGCGCCACGCCGGCCCGCACGAGAGCCTTGGCACAAGGCGGCGTTTCCCCTTGATGCGCGCAGGGCTCCAACGTCACGAATGCCGTGGCCCCCCGCGCGAGCGATCCGGCCCGCGCAATGGCCTCGCTCTCGGCGTGGGGGCGGCCCCCAGGCTGAGTCCAGCCGCGCCCCACCACGCGGCCGTCGCGCACGAGGATACAACCGACGCTCGGGTTCGGCCAGACCGCGCCCAGGCTGCGTCGCGCGAGGCCGAGCGCCGACCTCATGAAACGAAGATTGGTCGGGTCACTCGCGCTCGCCACTGAGCTTGCCGACGAAGTCCTCGAAGTCCTTTGCCTCCCGGAAGTTCCGGTAAACGGAGGCGAAACGCACATAGGCCACCTGGTCCAAGTTCGCCAGCGCGTCCATCACCATCTCGCCGATGACGCTGGAGGCGATCTCGGTCTCTCCCAGGCTCTCGAGCCGGCGGACGATCCCCGTGATGATCCGCTCCACTCGCTCCGAATCCACAGGGCGCTTACGAATGGAGATCTCGATGGAGCGGGCCAGTTTGTCGCGGTCAAACGGGACCCGCATCCCGCTCTTCTTGATGACCGCGAGCTCGCGCAACTGAATCCTTTCGAACGTGGTGAACCGCGAACCGCAGTTGGGACAGTGACGGCGCCGCCGGATCGCGGTGTTGTCCTCGGTGGGCCGCGAGTCCTTCACCATCGTCTCGTCGTCTCCACAAAACGGGCAGCGCATGGCCTCTCTCCTCCCCCGCGCCGGCCTAGGCTAGTCCATCATAGACGGGAAACCGTCGGCAAAGCTCGGCCACCCGCAAGCGCACCGCCGCCTCGGCCGCGCTGTTGTCGTCCGAGTGGGCGGCGAGCCCGTCCAGCACGTCGGCGATCGACTCACCCACCTGCCGGAACTCGGCCACCCCGAACCCACGCGTCGTCGCAGCCGGGGTGCCGAGACGGATCCCCGACGTCACGGTCGGCTTCTCGGGATCGAACGGGATTCCGTTCCTGTTGCAGGTCATGCCGGCGCGCTCAAGGGTCAGCTCGGCGGCCTTACCCGTTAGATTCTTGGGTCTGAGGTCGACAAGCAAGAGATGGGTGTCGGTCCCGCCGGAGACGATGGCGAGGCCCCGCTCGGCGAGGACCGACGCGAGAGCGCGTGCGTTGTCGACGAGTGTCCGGGCGTAGGACTTGAATTCGGGGCGCAGCGCCTCGCCCAGGGCCACCGCCTTGGCGGCGATCACATGCATCAATGGACCGCCCTGAAGCCCCGGAAAGATCGCGCTGTTGATCTTCTTCGCTATGTCCTCGTCATGCGTCAGGATCATGCCGCCGCGGGCGCCTCGGAGAGTCTTGTGGGTGGTGGTTGTAACCACGTGAGCATCGGGCAACGGGCTCGGGTGCACCCCGGCCGCCACCAGCCCCGCGAAGTGGGCCATGTCCACCATGAAGTAGGCGCCGACCGCGTCCGCGATTGTGCGAAAGCGCGCAAAGTCGATCACCCGGGGATAGGCGGAACCACCCGCGATGATAAGCTTGGGCCTGTGCTCGTGGGCCAGCCGGTCCACCTCGTCGATGTCGATCCTTGCGTCCCCGCGCCGCACGCCGTAGGAGACGGCCTTGAACCACTTGCCGGACAGGTTCGGCGGCGCGCCGTGCGTGAGGTGTCCGCCGGCCGCCAGCCCCATGCCCATGAAGGTGTCCCCGGGCTTCATGAGCGCCATGAACACGGCTTGGTTCGCCTGCGTACCCGAGTGCGGCTGGACGTTGACGAACCGGCAGTCGAACAGGCGCTTGGCCCGATCGATGGCGAGCCGTTCGGCGGCGTCGACGAAGGCGCAGCCGCCGTAGTACCGCCGCCCGGGATACCCTTCGGCGTACTTGTTGGTCAGCACCGAGCCCTGGGCCTCGAGCACCGCCGGGCTGACGATGTTCTCGGACGCGATGAGCTCGATTTGGTCCTGCTCGCGCCGCAGCTCTCCGCCGATCGCCTGGCAGAGCTCCGGATCGGTGTCCGCGAGGCGACGGCTGAAGAAGCCCGATGGTGCAGGACTGGGCGTGGCAACCAACATGGGCCGCTCCTTCCTTGTGCTTAGGCCCCGGTCACGAGCAAGCCAGGTGGGGGCCGGTCGCCAGGCCTGAACCGCGACAAAAGAGCCGGGCCCTGCACCTAGACCAGCGCCTCCGGCCACCGGTGAAGGCGACTTTCGACAAGTACGCCGAAGCCGGGCGGCCAAGGCTGTCGCCTAAGCGGGTCCGGGCCGGTTACGTTAGTACCATATCTGGCTGCGGCGTGAAAGCCTGCCACAAACTGTCGCCGTAACCTCTGCGGCCCGAGAGCGGCGCGTGGGGCCGCGGTGGGCCGGCGCCTGTTGAGGGCGACGCATCGCCCAGGGCAAGGCCGTCGGAGCGGGAGGTCATTTTTTATTTGACACGAGGGGCCTCACGTGCGAAGAACCTGATTACTTGAGTTGCTTTGAAGGAATACAGGCAATGCAGCGGAACGCGGACCCGAAATTGACCCATGACGAAGTATTACGAATGACGGCCGAAATCGTTTCCGCTTACGTGAGCTACAACTCCGTGGCGGGCCCACAGCTGCCAGACCTCATTCGTGCCGTCTACGCTTCACTGACCCCGGGGCAGGCCGCCGCCGAACTGGCTCCGGCGAAGCGCCAGAAGCCGGCCGCTCCGATCGGCAAGTCGGTCACGCCCAGCTACATCGTCTGCCTTGAGGACGGCAAGAAGCAAAAGATGCTGAAGCGCCACCTGCGCACGGCCCATGGCATGACACCGGAAGAGTATCGGGCGAAGTGGGGCCTGCCCTCCGACTACCCGTTGGTGGCACCCAACTACGCGGCCCAGCGATCCGCCTTCGCGAAGAAAATCGGGCTCGGCCGTAAGGCTAGGCGGGGCCGCGGCCGCCGCCGCAAAAGGTAAAGCGCCAGCGTCATCCCGACCGCCGGCGCGTGGCGCTCGGGAAGCGGCGCCGACCCGTATCAGCGCGACCGGCCTGGGATGAGCGCGAGGGCAGGCCGGCGGCGGACCTTTTGGGACCCGGCGCAGGCGGCGGCCTGTCATGCCCACCACGGTGAAGGAAAAAGGCTCGGCGGTATTGCCACCGAGCCATTCCTTTGACGTGCCCGATAAGGCTTAGATCGCCTCGAAGTACTTGAGTTCGCCCGTAGTCCACTCGTACATCACGTAGGTCTCGCCCGTCGGGTCGCCCTTCTGGTCGAAGCCGATGTTCCCGAGCACGGTGTCAAACGTGTCGCTCTTCAATACCTTGATGATCGCGTCGAGGGCGATTGTCCCGGCCTTCTCCGCGGCCTGGGCCCAGGCCTGGATGGCGGCGTAGGAGTAAAGCGTATAGCCCTCCGGCTCGTACCCGGCCGCGCGGAACTTGTCGACGATGCCCGCGGCCGCCGGGTTGTCGCGCGGATCGGGGGTGGACGTCACCAGCGTGCCTTCGCCCGCGTCGCCAGTGATAGCCCAATACTCCCGGGTGATCAGCTTATCGCCCGAAACGAGGCGAGCACCCAATCCCTGCTCACGCATCCGGCGAACGATGAGCCCGCCCTCCGGGTGGTAGCCACCGTAGTAAAGAAGCTCGATGTTGTTCGCCTTCAGCTTGGCGACCAACGCCGAATAGTCCTTCGCGCCGGCGGTGACGGTGCCGTACAGAACCTCCTGAATGCCGCGCTTGTTGAGCCGCTTCTTGGTCTCTTCGGCGATGAAGTTGCCGGCCACGACGCCCTGCTGGTCGTCGCGGCCGCAGGTGCGGAAGACGTCGTCAAGACCGCGCTCCGTCAGCAAGGGATTGGCCGAAGCCGGCGAGATCGGGACGACACCCTCTTCGTCATAGACCTCGGACGCCGGGATCGACGAGCCCGAGCAGAAGTGCCCGGCGACGAAGACGACGCCCTTGTCGACCAGCTGGTTGGCGACGGCGACGGCCTGTTCGGGGTCGCAGGCGCCGTCGCCGATCTCAAGAACGAGCCTTTGCCCGAGCGCGCCGCCCGCGGCGTGACGTCGGAGGAGCATCGGGCGAAGTGGGGCCTGCCCTCCGACTACCCGTTGGTGGCACCCAACTACGCGGCCCAGCGGTCCTCTTCCGACCTCGTCCCGAAAGCGGAGACACGGCCATCTGCGTCCGGTTCGTGCTATCGCCCGCGGTTTGGCCGCGCCCCTGGTTCTCCTGCCGGCGCCCGTCCCGCCTATACATCCCTATCGATCCGCGCGGAATGCCTATACTATTAGGGACGTAACCCGGCCCGATGGGACCCAATCCAAGACCCCTGAGCCCGTGATTTCGGTCCGTGACCTCATCAAGACGTTCGGCGGCATTCGCGCCGTAGACGGCTGTAGCCTGGACGTTGCCGAAGGCACTATCACCGGCCTCATAGGCCCTAATGGCGCCGGCAAAACCACGCTGTTCAATATCATCGCGGGTTTCATGCGGCCCGACTTCGGCCGCATCGAACTCGCTGGCCGCGACATTACCCGGATGGCGCCGCACCGACTGTTCCGCCTCGGGCTGGTCCGCACCTTCCAGATCCCGCACGCTTTCAGTCGCATGACGGTGCTGGAAAGCCTCATGGTTGTCCCAGGCGAGCAATCGGGCGAGTCGATCCTTTCCGCATGGCTGCGCTGGGGCAAGGTGCAGCGTGAGGAACGCGAGCTGCGCCACAAAGCCGAGGAGGTCATCGATTTCCTGCAGCTCTCCGAGGTCAAGAACGAGCTTGCCGGCAACCTGTCTGGGGGCCAGAAGAAGTTGCTCGAACTCGGCCGGGCCATGATGTCGGATGCCCGCGTGATCCTGCTCGACGAGCCCGGCGCCGGGGTAAACCCCACGCTGCTCGCCAAATTGACCGACAACATCCTCCAGCTCAACGAGGAGTTCGGTTACACCTTCTGTGTGATCGAGCACGACATGGATCTGATTGCCAAGCTGTGCGACCCGATCATCGTCATGGTCCAGGGCCAAGTCCTCGCCACGGGCAGCATGGACGAGATCCGGCGCAACGATGAAGTCGTCGAGGCGTATCTCGGCGGCGGCGTGGTGGAGATCCAGACGGAGGCGCCCCGGGGACGCGCGCATTAGCCATGACGACCACCCGGTCGAGGAGCGGCCTGGCCGCAGCCAACAACGGGCCGACGCCGTCTCGGCCGCGGAGGGCGTTGCGCACCCTGGGTGGAGGGAATGGACAATGAGCAGGCCCGCCGATGAGCCTGCTTGAGGTGAACGGCATATACGGCGGCTATGGCGGCGCCGATATCCTTCATGGTGTCGGCCTTAGGGTCGAGGTCGGCGAGATCGTCGTGGTGATCGGCCCGAACGGCGCCGGCAAGTCGACCGTGATGAAGGCCGTTTTTGGCCTGGTGACCGTGCGCGAAGGCCACATCTTCTTCAACG
>JBHICW010000038.1:0-13576 GCA_046759785.1 Alphaproteobacteria bacterium | reverse complement strand
ATCCACGGCTTGCGCCGGCCCGAGGCGTCGGCGATGGCGCCAGACGGCGGGCCGAGCAGCGCCACGACAACGCCGGAGACGGCCACCGCCCACGCCCACAGGCTTGCGCCCAGGGTCGGGTTTTCCGCCACCTCCGTGGCGAAATAGGTGGCGAAGACGAAGGTCGTGATGGTCTGCGGAAAGGCGGAGTTGGCCCAGTCGTAAAGGCACCAGGCCGCCAGGGCCCGGCGGCTCCCAGAGGGTGTCATGGAAGGCGCGCTCTCAGCCCTGAGCAAGGATGCGAATCTGGCGGCTGGCCACGGTCAGCATCGCCAGGTCCAGGCTGCCGGCGGCCCTGAGGTCGGCGAAGAGCTGGTCGCTGCGCTCGACCGCGGCGCGATTGGTGGCGATCCAGTTGCCCACGGCCCGCCCCACGGCGGCGCCACCGTTGGCCTGGATCACCCCCGCGGCGAGCCGCCGCTGCTGGAGGAAAACGTCGTCGATGAGGGCGGCCACCGCCAGACGCTGCCACGGGGTCTCGGCGCTGAGGCGGGCGGCGCTCACACGCAACCAATCGAGCCCCAGCCGCGCCCCCACCTCGAAGTAGATCCGGCCCACCTCCTCCACCCCGAGGCCGGTGCGACGCGCCGTCTGGATGATGTCCAGGGCCGCCGCAAGGGGCTCGAGGCTGGCCACGCGGCGGGCGGTGTCGTTGGGTACACCGTCCTCGACGAAGCCGGCGGCCGTCTGCTCCATTCCGGCGCGGGGGCCCTCGCTCACGACCTTCTCCAGCTTGCGGGACAGGGACGTGATCCCGTCCTTGTAAGATTCCACGGCCGCGGCGATGTCCAGGGGATGGGCCTCGTTGCGTAGGAACCACAAAGTGGCCCGCTCGACCAGCCGGCCCACCCCCAGCAGCATTGCAGTTTGCACCGCCGTCGGCACCTTGGTGTCGAGGGCCTCGATCGCGGCCCAGACCTCGCGCAGCGCGAAGGCGTCGCGCGCAGCCGCGTAGGCACGGGCGATGTCGCTGGCCCCGAGAGCCGTCTCTTCGACAAGCTGGTGAACGAATGTGGTGCCCACCCGGTTGACCATGCTGTTCGTCACTACGGTGGCGATGATCTCGCGCTCAAGCCGGTGCCGCGCGATGCGCTCCCGGAACCGCTTGTGGAGCGGCCCGGGGAAGTAGCGCACGAGATCCCCGCGGAGATACGGGTCCTCCGGGAGGTCCGAATGGAGAAGCGCGTCGTAGATGCCGGTCTTGGCGTAGGCGAGGAGGACCGCGATCTCCGGTCGCGTGAGCCCCTGCCCGGCCGTCTGGCGTTCGGCGATGGTCTCGTCGTCGGGGAGGCATTCAAGCGCCCGATCCAGGTGACCACCGCGCTCGAGGCTGCGCATCAGCCGCCCCTGGGCTTCGATCAGGGCGGGTCCCTGCGCATCGGCCACCGTGATGGCCTGGGTCTGCTGGTAGTTGTCGCGGAGCACCAATTCGGCGACCTCGGCGGTCATCTCCTGAAGCAGGTTGTCCCGCCGCTTCCTCGTCATGTCGCCGCTCGCGACGACGTCGTCGACCAGGATTTTGATGTTGACCTCGTGGTCCGAGCAGTCGACGCCCGCAGAATTGTCGATGGCGTCCGTGTTGATGCGCCCGCTGTTGAGCGCGTACTCGATTCGCCCGCGCTGGGTGAAGCCAAGGTTGCCGCCTTCGCCGACGAGGCGGCACTGGAGGTCCCTGGCGTCCACCCTGAGCGCGTCGTTGGCGCGGTCGCCGACCTCCGCGTGGCGTTCGTCGTGGGCCTTGACGTAGGTTCCGATTCCCCCGTTCCACAACAGGTCCACCGGCGCGAGCAGGAGCGCCTTGATGAGTTCGTTCGGCGTGACCTGGTCCTGTTTGAGGCCCAGGAGCTTCCCCATCTCGGGCGTCACCTTCACCGCCTTGGCCTTGCGGTCGAAGACGCCGCCACCCTTCGAGATGAGCGCGGGGTTGTAGTCGTTCCACGACACGCGCGGCAGCGTGAAAAGGCGCTTGCGTTCCTCGTAGCTGGTGGCGGGGTCCGGATCGGGATCCACGAAGATGTGAAGGTGGCTGACCGCGCCGACCAGCTTGATGTGGCGGGAAAGGAGCATGCCGTTTCCGAACACGTCACCCGACATGCCGCCGATCCCCACCACCGTGAAATCCGTGGTCTGGATGTCGACACCCAGCTCGCGGAAGTGCCGTTTGACGGACTCCCATACGCCCCGCGCGGTGATGCCTATCTCTTTGTGGTCGTAGCCGGCAGAGCCCCCGCTGGCGAACGCGTCGCCCAGCCAGAAGCCATAGGACCGGGCCACCTCGTTGGCGATGTCCGAGAAGGTCGCGGTCCCCTTGTCTGCGGCGACCACGAGATAGGGGTCGTCCCCGTCGTAGCGCACCACCTCGGGCGGCGGCTTGACCTTGGCGCCCACCAGGTTGTCGGTGAGGTCGAGGAGCCCGGAGATGAAGGTCTTGTAGCAGGCGATGCCTTCCTCCATCAGCGCCTCACGGCCGCCGTCCACGGGCGGGCGCTTGACCACGAACCCGCCCTTGGCACCCACCGGCACGATGACGGCGTTCTTCACCATCTGGGCCTTCATGAGACCCAGGACCTCGGTGCGGAAGTCCTCGCGCCGGTCCGACCACCTGATGCCGCCGCGCGCCACCTTGCCGCCCCTTAAGTGCACGCCCTCCACCCGCGGCGAGTAAACGAAGATCTCGGCCATCGGCCTCGGTTCTGGCAGCTCCGCAAGGGCCCGCGAATCGAGCTTGAACGCAAGGTAGGGCTTCGGCCCGCCCTCGGGCGCGATCTGAAAGTAGCTGGTCCTGAGCGTCGCCTCGACGAGGTTCAAAAAGCTCCGCAGGATGCGGTCCTCGTCGAGGTTTTCCACCGCGTCCAGAGCCTCCTCGATCGTCTGGCGCAGCGCCCTAAGGCGCTCGTCCGCGCCCCGCCGCCGCGCCGGGTCGAAGCGCGCGAGGAAGAGGTCGATCAACAGCCGCGCAACCTGGGGATTGGCCGCGACGGCCTCTTCCACATATCTTTGGCTGAACGCGACTTCGGCCTGGCGCCGATACTTGGCGTAGGCGCGCACGACCGCGACCTCGCGCCAGCCGAGGTCGGCCCCGATGACGAGCTGGTTGAAGCCGTCGTTCTCGGCTTCGCCCTGCCAGACCTTGAGGAAGGCGTCCTCGAAGCGGGACCGGACCTGGGCGACGTCCAACTCGTCCCCACGGCGACTCGCAAGGGTGAAATCGTGGACCCAGATGCCGCCCTCGAAGCCCTCCGGGCTCACGTCGTAGGAGGACTCGTTGATCACCCTGAGGCCCATGTTCTCGAGGATGGGCAGGATGTCCGAGAGCGGCACCGGCTGGCGCGGATGGAAGATCTTGAAGTACATCAGCCCGTCGGCCGCCTCGACGCGGTGGTAGAGGTTGATGGCGATGGCATCCTCGCCCTCCAGCGCTTCGATCCGCTCGATGTCGGAGACCGCCGTTCGCGCCGAGAAGGCGTCGCGGTAGCCGGCGGGAAAACCGACCCGGTAACGGTGGACAAGGGCGTTGCCGCCAGCCTCACCCCAGCGCTCGATTAGGGCGTCACGCAAGTCGTCCACCCAAGTACGGGCAGCCTCGACGAGGCGCGCCTCGACCTCCTCCACGCCGAAGCTGCGGGCGCCGCCCGAGGGGGTTCGCACGATGAAGTGGACGCGGGCCATGGGCGCGTCCCACAGCTGGGTGGTGAAGTCCACGGCATCGCCCTTGAACGCGTTGAGTAGGACCCCCTGCATGCGCTGCCTGAGTTCCGTCGAGTACCGGTCGCGCGGCACGTAGACGAGGCACGAGAAGAAACGGGCGTATTTGTCGCGTCGTACGAAGAGGCGGATGCGCTGCCTCGCCTCCAGGTGGAGGATGCCGCGGCTGATGTCGGCAAGCTCGTCGACGCCGGTCTGGAACAGCTCATCGCGGGGAAACGTCTCGAGGATGTTCAAGAGCGCCTTCGCGTCATGGCCGTTGGGCGGAAAGCCCGAGCGGTCCATCACCGTCTGCACCGCCCGGCGCAGGAGTGGGATGTCCCGCGGGTTGCTGTTATACGCCGCGGAGGTGAAGAGCCCCAGGAAGCGGTGCTCGCCGATCACGTTCCCGCGCCGGTCGAACCGCCTGATCCCGATGTAGTCCATGTAGACCGGGCGGTGGACGGTCGCGCGGCTGTTGGCCTTGGTGATGATGAGGAGCTGCTTCGCCCGCGCGAAACCGCTCACGACCCGGGACAGCGGCTTAGCGTGGCGGGCCTCGGACTCGGCGGTCACCCGCCGGAGGATCCCCAGGCCTGAATCGCGGACGATCCTAAGAAAGTCGTGCCCCCCTTCCTGCTCCAGCCGGTACTCCCGGTACCCGAGGAAGGTGAAGTGGTTGTCCCGGATCCATTCGAGGAAAGCCCGGCCTTCCGCGATCTCGGCGGAGGCAACCGGCGGGGGCGACGCCTCAAGCTTCTCAAGCGTCTCGTCGAGCCGGGCGAGCATGGGCCGCCAGTCCTCCACCGCCGCCCGCACGTCGGCGAGGACGCGCTCGAGCTCCTGCTCGATGGCGTCCAACGCCTCCGGCGTCGACTGTTGGCTGACCTCCACGTGGAGGACGGATTCCGACCGGGTTTCGCCACCGCCCACCTCCCCGTCCAGAAGGTCAACGAGCTCGCCCCCTGCGCCCCGCCGAACCCTCAGGATCGGGTGAATTCGCAAGTGAACGGTGAGCTCCAGCCGGTTCAGGGCGGCGGCGGTGGAATCGACGAGGAAAGGCATGTCGTCGTTCACGATCTCGACGATCGTGTGCGTCGACTGCCAGCCATGCTCCTCGTAGCTCGGGTTGAAGACCCTGATCTTGGGTTTACCCGGCGCCCGCCGTTTGGCGAAGTGCCACACGCCGAGGGCCGCGCCGTAAAGGTTCTCGGCGCTGGACTCAATCAGGTCCTCGGGCGCGACGCCCTCGTAGTAGTGACGGGCGAAGCGCTCGACGAGCCGAGCATCTTGACCCCTTAGCTCCTCGCGAACGCGGGCGATGACCTTCTCAACGAGGGCCGCCTTACGGTCTCTCGCCCTGGTGTTCATGGCAGTCCCTCTTGTGCGCCTGGTGCGACCCCGCGTCCCTGCTCCATACTAAGCGATTCGTGCGGGTTCTGCACCCCGGACCGGGGTCTTACGCCGCACCCGGGACCTCGGCGGCTTGCCATTGCGGGCCGAGGCGACCGCTCTATAATCGCGCCTCGCGCCGAAGCACTCATCCGTTTCCAGATCGCGCACAAGGAGGGAGTCACGGGCCACCTTTTCTCGAAAGCGCGCAAGCGGCTCAAAGCCGCCGCCAAACACCTCGACATCGACCGCGAGATCATCGACCAGCTGAGGTATCCGAAGGAAACGCTGGCGGCCAGCGTCGTCATCCGCATGGACGACGGATCACGGCGCGGATTCAAGGCGTTCCGCTGCCGCTACGACGACACCCGCGGCCCCACCAAGGGCGGCATTCGCTTCCACCCGAAGGTGAGCATGGACGAGGTGATGACCCTCGCCTTCTGGATGACGTTCAAGTGCGCCGTGGCGAACCTGCCGTTTGGCGGTGGCAAGGGCGGCGTCGTCGTCGACGCCCGCAAACTTTCCAAGGCGGAGCTGGAGCGGCTGAGCCGCGCGTACGTCCAGGCGTTCGCCCGTTTCATCGGCCCCGACCGGGACATTCCCGCCCCCGACATGTACACGAACGCCATGGTCATGGGCTGGATGGCCGACGAGTACGCCAACATCGTGGGCCAGCCCAGTCCGGCCGTGATCACCGGCAAACCCATTGCGCTCGGTGGGAGCCTCGGCCGCGAGGACGCGACGGGACGCGGCGGCTACTACGTGCTGCGCCATCTCGAGAAGGACCTCGGGCTTGCGCCCGAGAAGAGCCGCATCGTCGTGCAGGGGTTCGGTAATGTCGCCTACCACTGCGCGCACCTGCTTAACGCCGACGGGTTCCGGATCATTGGGCTGTCGGACTCGCGCTCGGCGATCTATGACCCCGATGGGCTCGAACCCGCGGCAGTGCTGGCGCACAAGCGCCGGACCGGCCGCCTCTCGGGCGCGCCGACAAACTCGAAGGCGCAGAAGATAACCAACGCCGAACTCCTCGAGCTCGAGTGCGACCTCCTGGTGCCGGCGGCGATGGAGAACCAAATCATCGAGGAGAACGCCGAACAGATTAAAGCTCCGGTCATCCTCGAGCTCGCCAACGGGCCCATCACCCCCGCCGCCGACGCCATTCTCAACCGCCGCGGAGTCAAAGTGATCCCGGACATTCTCGCCAATGCCGGCGGCGTGACCGTATCCTACTTCGAGTGGGTCCAGAATAAGGCAGGCTACTATTGGACTCTCGAGGATATTCGCGACCGCCTGCGCGCCGTCATGGAGCCGGAGACGCGGCGGGTGTGGGACCTGGCCAAGCAAAGGGACATCGACATGCGCACGGCGGCTTACGTCCATGCCCTCGACCGGATCGCCGGCGCCGTCGCGGCCCACGGCACCAAGGCCTTCTTCACCCAGTAGGCCGCCCCGGAAACGCGCGGGCGGCGCGGTTCGCCCCGCCGGGCGGATCCTCCTCGGCGCAACCCGCTCGTCCCCTGATGAATCGTTGTTGCCCCCGGTGAAACGATAAACTAGGAATAAAGTCGGGCGCTCTCCTCGCCCCCTGGAAGTCAACCGGGCAGCCGAGTGCGGCGCGAAGGAGCCCACACCCCATGCCCTTCGGACTCCTCAAATACGGTCTTTCCAAGACGTATCCGGGGACAAGGCAATTTCCCCTGAACGGAGAGCTCAAATCCCAGTACGACGTGGTCATCATCGGCGGCGGCGGGCACGGGCTGGGCACCGCCTATTATCTCGCCAAGGACTATGGGATTACGAACGTCGCGGTGCTGGAGAAGGACTGGCTCGGCGGTGGCAACACCGGGCGCAACACGGCGATCATTCGCTCGAACTACCTGACGCCTGAGGGCGTCCGGTTCTACGACGAATCGGTCCGGCTGTTCCGGGAACTCAGCCACGAGTTCGACTTCAACATCCTCTACTCGGAGCGGGGCCACTACACGCTCGCCCACACCGACTCGGCGCTGAGGACCATGCGCTGGCGGGCGGAGGTCAACAAGCACTTTGGGATCAACTCCGAGGTCGTGCTCGCCGACGACCTTAAGAAGGCGGTGCCCCAGCTCAACCTATCGGATGATGCCCGCTACCCCGTGCTGGGCGCGCTGTACCACGCGCCGGGCTCGATCGCGCGGCACGACGCGGTCGCGTGGGGCTACGCGGTGGTGGCGTGGAAGCGGGGCGTGGACATTCACCAGAACACCGAGGTTACCGGGATCGAGCGGGCGAACGGCAAGGTTACAGGCGTCGTCACCAACCGGGGCACGATCAAGTGCGGGAGAGTGCTGCAGGCGGTGGCGGGCGCGAGCTCGGTCGTCGCGCGCATGGCGGGCTTCAAGCTCCCCGTCCGCACCATTCCGCTCCAGGCCTGCGTCTCCCACCCGCTCAAGCCCTTCCTCGACGCAATCGTGGTCTCAGGCAGCCTCCACGTCTACATCTCGCAGAGCGACCGCGGTGAGCTGGTGATGGGCGGCGCGACCGACCCTTACGGGCTTTATTCGACGCGGCCGACTCTCGAGTTCAAGGAAGGGCTGATCGCCCACTTGCTCGAGCTGTTCCCCTTCCTCGCCGAGGTCAAGATCTTGAGGCAGTGGGCAGGGATGACCGACATGACGCCGGACTTCGCCCCGATCATGGGCGAGACGCCGGTCGAGAACTACTACATCGACGCCGGTTGGGGCTCGTGGGGTTTCAAGGCGACGCCGGTGTGCGGCAAGCACAACGCCGAGATGCTCGCGACCGGCGAGGTGCCCGAGATCCTTCGCCCCTTCCGCTTGTCGCGGTTCTCCGATTTCCGGCTGGTGGGCGAGAAGGGCGCGGCCTCGGTGGGCCACTGAGGAGCGTCCCATGAAGATCATGCCCTGCCCCCTCAACGGCCCGCGGAACGTCTCCGAGTTCGTCTGGGGCGGCGAGGTGGTGATGCACCCCGACCCGGCCACCTGCACCGACGAGGAGTGGGTCGACTACGTCTTCATGGAGAACAATACCTCGGGCGTGGTCCGGGAGTGGTGGTACCACGCGCCGACCGCCTACTGGATCATCGCCGAGCGCGACACGGTCAGCGACGAGATCATCCGCACCTATCCGGCGAGCGACCTGTTCAACACGCGGATGGAGTTCAAGGCGCCGCCCGCTGAGAAGGAGACCCCATGAGTTCGGGTCGCCTGCCGGAGCCGGCCGGCGCCCTCATCGACCGCAGCAGGAGCGTCGACTTCACCTTCTGCGGCCGGCGCTACGCCGGCTTCGCCGGCGACACGATCGCCAGCGCCCTCGCCGCCAACGGCGTCAGGGTCCTGTCGCGCTCGTTCAAGTACCACCGGCCTCGCGGGCTGTTGACCGCCTGCGGCCAGGACGCGAACAGCCTCATTCAGGTGGGCGACGAGCCCAACCTGCCGGCCGACGTCCGGCGCATCGAGCCGGGGATGGTGGCGACCGCCCAGAACGTCTTCGGCAGCCTCGAGCACGACCGGGCCGCGGTGTTGGGCAAGCTGGGCCGCTTCCTGCCCGTGGGCTTCTACTACAAGGCCTTCTACAAGCCGAAGGGGTCGTGGCCGTACTGGGAGCGGATAATCCGCCGGCTCGCCGGTCTCGGGACCGTCAACTTGGGGGCCCACCACGGTTATTACGACAAGGCTTATCTGTTTTGCGACGTCGCCGTCGTCGGCGGGGGGCCGGCGGGAATGGCCGCGGCGCTCGTGGCGGCGAAGGGCGGCGGCGAGGTCCTACTGATCGAGGAAAACCCCATCCTCGGCGGTTCGCTCAACTACGCCCGGTTCGAGGCGGACGACAAGCGCGCGAGCAGAGAACGACATCGCCTGGTCGGTGAGGTTGAGGCGACCCCGAACATCGATGTCATGACCGACGCCGTCTGCACCGGCTGGTTCGCGGACAACTTCCTGTCCGTGATCAAGGGTACCCGGCTTTACAAGCTCAGGGCGAGGGCGGTGGTCGTGGCCGCGGGTTCGTTCGAGCAGCCCCTCGTGTTCCGCAACAACGACCTGCCCGGGGTGATGATGGGGTCCGCGGTGGAGCGGCTGATACGGCTCTTCGGGGTCCGTCCCGGCCGGCGGGCGGTCGTCGCCACCGCTAACGCCGACGGCTACGCGGTCGCGCTGGACCTCATCGAGGCCGGGGTCGAGGTCGCCTGCGTGGTCGACCTGCGCCAGTCCCGGCCGGACGGCGACTGCGTCAAGGCGGTGGCGGATCAGGGCGTTCCCATGCGGGTCCACAGCACGGTCTGGGAGGCCCTTCCGGCGCCGGGGCTCGGCGCGGTGAAAGGGGCACGCGTGGCCCGGATCGACGGCGAGGGCCGGTGCGAGGGGGTCACGGACCGCTTCGCCTGTGATCTCATCGTCATGTCGGTGGGGTACCATCCTACCGCCAACCTCATCCTCCACGCCGGCGGCAAGCTTCGCTACAACGACGAGACGGCGATGTTCGAGGTGACGGAGCTTCCGCCGCACCTGTTTGCCGCCGGCTCCGCGGGTGGCGCCTACAACCTGGACGCTGTCATAGAGGACGGCCGCATCGCCGGCTGGGAAGCGGCCAACGACGTGGGCTTGAAGGTGGGTCGCCGGCCCGTCCGCAAGAACGACCCGGGCGCGCTGGGTCAAAGCCATCCGTGGCCCATCTTCCAGCACCCCAAGGGCCGGGACTTCGTGGACTTCGACGAGGATCTCCAGGTCCACGACCTCCTCGACGCGATCGCCGAGGGCTACGACCACATCGAGCTCCTGAAGCGGTTCTCGACGGTAGGCATGGGCCCCTCCCAGGGCCGCCACTCCGCCGTGAACGCGGCCCGGATCTGCGCGAAGGCGACCGGTCGGTCGGTCAACGAGGTCGGAACTACGACCTCGAGACCCCCGTTCGCACCGGAGAAGTTCGCCCACCTCGCCGGGCGCAGCTTCGAGCCGGTGCGCTTGACCTCGATCCACCACCGGCACCTGGAGCTTGGCGCCAAGATGATGGTGGCGGGCGCGTGGCTGAGGCCGGAGTACTACGGCCCACGGGAGACGCGCGGGGAGAACATCCTGAGGGAGGTGGTGAACGTGCGGCAGAACGTCGGCCTGATGGACGTCTCCACCCTCGGCGGGATGGAGGTTAGGGGGCCCGACGCGGCGGAGTTCCTCGAACGGATCTATACCTTCGCGTACGCCAAGCAGCCCGCGGGGCGGGTCCGGTACGTCCTTATGACCGACATGGCCGGCGTCATCACCGACGACGGGGTCGCCTGCCGCTTCCACGACCATCACTTCTACGTCACCGCGACGACCTCCGGCGCCGATGCGGTCTACCAGACCATGCTGTTCTACAACGCCCAGTGGTGCCTGGACGTCGTCATCGCGAACGTCACCGCGTCCTACTGCGCGATCAACATCGCCGGGCCCCGCTCGCGCGCCGTGCTCGCCAAGCTGTGCGACGACGTGGACCTCTCGCCCGAGGCCTTCCCCTACATGAACATGCGCACCGGCACGGTCGCCGGAATCCCGGCGCGGCTCGTCCGCATCGGCTTCGTCGGCGAGCTGGGTTATGAGATCCACGCGCCCGCGTCCCAGGCCGAGGCGCTTTGGGACGCCCTGATGAAGGCGGGCGAGGAGTTCGGGATCGTGCCCTTCGGGATCGAGGCCCAGCGCGTGCTGAGGCTCGAAAAGGGGCACATCATCATCGGCCAGGACACGGACGGCCTTACCAACCCGCATGAAGCCGAAATGACCTGGGCGATCTCGCGCAAGAAGCCGTACTTCGTGGGCAAGCGGTCGATCGACATGCAGGTGGCCGGCGGGGTTGAGCGGAAGCTCATCGGGTTCACTTTGGTCGACGGCCAAGCGCCGATGCCGAAGGAGTGCCACCTCGTGATCCGCGACGGAGAGATCACGGGCAGGGTCACGTCGGTGGCCCGCTCGCCCGCGCTCGACAACGTGATCGGTCTCGCTTACGTCGCGGAGGACCAGGCCGAGGTCGGGAACCGCGTCGAGATCAGGGTCGACGGCGGCCGCCTGGTCGAGGCCGAGGTGGTGAAGCTCCCCTTCTACGACCCCGAAGGCAAGCGGCAGGAGATGTGAAGTGGGCCTCGCGCCTCAAGGCCTCAACCGGCGCAGCTTCGTCTATCGCGAACTCGTCGAGCTCAAGAGCGAGTTCGCCGAACTCAACGGCTACGCGTGCGCAGTCACCTGCGGGGCCGATTCGGGCGAGGAAACGGCGCGGGCGCAGGACCTCGCCATCGCCGACCTCTGCGCGCTGCGCCGCTCCGGCTACAAGGGGCAGAGGGCCATCGAGTGGGTAAGATCCCAGGGTGCGGTCGTCACCGACGAGAACAACATGACCGCGGTGCAAAGCGACGGCTCTCGCATCGCCCGCCTGGCGGACACGGAGGTCCTCATCCTCGGCGACCTGTTCGGCGGAGGCCGGGTCGCGGACGAGCTCGAGGACGCCTGGGGCTATGAGACCGGCTTGCTCGCCTACCCCATTCCGCGGGAGGACACCAATTTCTGGTTCGCCGTGAGCGGGCGGCACGCGGCGGCGATGTTCGCCAAGGTCTGCGGCGTCGACTTGAGACCCCACAAGTTCCCAGAGGGCGGCGTCGCGCAGACGTCACTCGCGCGCATGAACGCCATCATTGTCCGCCACGATGTCGGCGGCACGCTCGCTTTCGACGTGCTCGCGGACAGTGCCTCCGCCGCTTACGTCTGGTCGAGCCTCATTGACGCCATGGACGAGTTCGGGGGCCGGGCGGTCGGGCTGAAGGCGCTCCGGAACCTCACGTAAGCGGCGGAGAATGGTTGACGTGCGCAACCCGCTGGAGGGGAACCCCGACAATCTGAAGCGCGCAAACGTCATCGAGACCATCATCGGTCAGGGCGCCGAGCCCGCCGGCGGCGGCCCTCCGGCGGGCGAGAAGATCGACGAGCGCGTGGCCGACATGGGAGACCTGCCTGAGGGGGTCGTCCAGCGCAACGCCTGAAGGAGACTCGCCCGACCGGCCCCCGGGGGCTTGCACGCCCGCCGGGACTCAGCGAAGGTCTTGGTCTTTCGACATCGACAATCGGACAGGGGAGGATCTTATGGCTGTCGATCTCGCCAGAGTCGCCAAACAGCAGAACATCAAGTACTTCCTGATCAGCTTCGTCGACCTCTTCGGGGTCCTGCGCGCCAAGCTGGTCCCGGCCCGCGCCATCGCCGACATGCAACGCGACGGCGCCGGTTTCGCCGGCTTCGCCGCCCACCTCGATATGCCGCCGTCGTACCCAGACATGTTCGCCAAGCCCGACCCCAACAGCCTGATTCAGCTGCCGTGGAACCCGGAGGTGGGCTGGCTGGCCGGCGACCTGTGGATGAACGAGAGGGAGGTCGAGGCATCGCCGCGGATCGTGCTCAAGCGCCAGGTCGCCCGCGCCGAGGAACGGGGCTACCGGATGATGAGCGGCATGGAGTGCGAGGTTTTCCTGATCGCGCCCGACGGCTCGGCTATTTCCGACCGTTACGACATCCAGGAGAAGCCCTGCTACGACCAGCAGGCGTTGATGCGGCGCTACGACGTGATCAGCGAAATCTGCGACAGCATGATCGCGCTCGGCTGGAACCCTTATCAGAACGACCATGAGGACGCCAACGGCCAGTTCGAGATGAACTGGGATTACACGGACTGTCTCACCACGGCCGACCGGCACGCCTTCTTCAAGTTCATGGTCAAGACGATCGCCGAGATGCACGGGTTCCGCGCCACGTTCATGCCGAAGCCGTTCCCCGACCTCACGGGCAACGGCTGTCATGCACACGTGTCGGTGTGGAACAAGGCGGGGACGAGGAACCTGTTCCTCGACAAGAGGGGCGAGTTGGGGCTGTCGAAGCTCGCCTACAACTTCCTCGGCGGCTTCCTCCACTCGGCCGACGCGTTGTGCTCGATCTTCACCCCCACCGTCAACAGCTACAAGCGGCTCAACGCCACGACGACGCTGTCGGGCGCGACCTGGTCGCCCAACGCGATCACCTACTCGGGCAACAACCGCACCCACATGATCCGCATCCCCGACGCCGGGCGGTTCGAGATCCGCCTGATGGACGGCGCCGCCAACCCCTACCTGTTGCAGGCCGGGGTGCTGGCCGCCGGCCTCGACGGCATCGCCAACAAGCGCGACCCGGGCAAGCGACTCGACGTCAACATGTACGCCGAGGGCGTGAGGCTCAGGCGTGTCCG
Organism: Alphaproteobacteria bacterium; assembly: GCA_046759785.1. Lineage (GTDB taxonomy): Bacteria > Pseudomonadota > Alphaproteobacteria > JBHICW01 > JBHICW01 > JBHICW01. The sequence goes on along the minus strand of JBHICW010000038.1, from coordinate 225 downwards.
CCGGCTGCCGCTCAACCTGCTCGACGCCATCCGGATCACGAGCAAGAACCGCATGCTCCGGGCGGCGCTGGGCGACGAGTTCATCGACAGTTACGTCAAGCTGAAGCACGAGGAGTGGCAGAGCTTCACGCGCCATCTCACCAAATGGGAGCTCGACCACACGCTCGACTGCTAGGGCGGCCACGGTGAGCGTCGAGCGCGCGGGCCCGGGTGGCCGCCCCGGCG
>JBHICW010000037.1:0-13674 GCA_046759785.1 Alphaproteobacteria bacterium | reverse complement strand
CAGGTGGTCTGTCATCGGCCTCACCGAAAGCCCGATCACCGGCGCCGACGGCAACCGGGAGTTCGTCATCGCCGCACGCCACACGGCGGAGGCCGCCGTCCACCCTGCCTGTCCCTGACCGCACCTCTCGTGGTCCGAGAGCGTCAAGGCCGTCACGCGGTTCACATAGGGCATGTCGGGCCTCCGCCGCCCTGTCAGTCGCCGCACTGGGCGCGGTGGCGCAGCAGGTGGTCGGCGAGGGTGCAGGCGAGCATGGCCTCGCCGACCGGCACGGCGCGGATACCGACGCAGGGGTCGTGCCGGCCCTTGACGCTCACCTCCACCTCCCGCCCGTGGACGTCCACACTACGCCGCGGGATCGCGATCGAGCTCGTCGGCTTCACCGCGAAACGCACGACGACATCCTGGCCGGTCGAGATGCCGCCTAGGACCCCGCCCGCATGATTGGAGAGGAACCTCACCCGACCGTCCTCCATCCGCATCTCGTCCGCCGCCTCCTCGCCGGCCAGGGCCGCCGTCTCGAACCCCGCCCCGATCTCCACGCCCTTGACCGCGTTGATGCTCATCATGGCCTTGGCGATGTCGGCGTCGAGCTTGTCGTAGACCGGTGCGCCGAGGCCGGCCGGGACGCCGCTCGCTACGACTTCGATCACCGCCCCGGCCGAGGATCCCGCCTTGCGGACGCGATCGACGTAGCCCTCCCACGCCCGCGCCGCTTGCCTGTCCGGGCACCAGAAGGGGTTCCTCTCGACCTCGTCCCAATCCCACCGGTCGCGGTCCACGCGGTAGGGGCCGAGCTGGATCACCGCCCCGCGGATGGCCACCCCCTCGCCCAGGATCTTGCGGGCAACGGCGCCGGCAGCCACCCGCATCGCGGTCTCGCGGGCGCTCGCCCGCCCGCCTCCGCGGTGGTCCCGGATGCCGTACTTCTTGAAATAGGTGTAGTCCGCGTGGCCCGGCCGGAACAGCTCCTTGAGCGCGTCGTAGTCCTTGGGGCGCGCATCCTCGTTGGCGATCATGAGACCGATCGGCGCGCCGGTCGTGAGGCCCTCGAAGACGCCGGAGCTGATGGTCACGCGGTCCGCCTCCCGGCGCTGCGTGGTGAATCGCGACTGGCCCGGCCGGCGCCGGTCCAGCCAGCGCTGGATATCCGTCTCGGTGAGAGGAAGCCGTGGCGGCACCCCTTCGACCACGCAGCCGATGAGGGAGCCGTGGCTTTCACCCCAGGTCGTGAAACGGAAGAGGTGTCCGAAGCTGTTGCCGGCCAAGCCGGGGGCCGCCTCCTAGACGACCGAAATGTCCGGCGCGTCGGGCATCTTCATGCCGACGATGTGGTAGCCGCAGTCGACGTGGTGGACCTCGCCGGTCACCGCCGAGCCCAGGTCGCTCAGGAGATACAGCGCCGCCTTCCCCACCTCCTCGATGTGCACGTTCCGCCTGAGCGGCGAGTTGTACTCGTTCCACTTGAGGATGTAGCGGAAGTCGCCGATCCCGGAAGCGGCCAGCGTCTTCACCGGCCCGGCGGAGATCGCGTTGACCCGGATGCCCTCCTTGCCCAGATCGGCCGCGAGGTACCGCACGCTCGCCTCGAGCGCCGCCTTGGCGACTCCCATGACGTTGTAATGGGGCAACCACCGCTCCGCGCCGAAGTAAGTCAAGGTCACCAGGCTGCCGCCCTGCTCCATGAGGGAAACGCCCCGCTGGCAGACCGCGGTGAAGGAGTAGCAGGAGATATCGAGCGTCGCCGCGAAGTTCTCGGGCGTGGTGTCGAGATACCGCCCCTTGAGCTCCTCCTTGTTAGCGTACGCGATCGCGTGAACCAGGAAGTCCAGCCTCCCCCACCGCTCGTTGATCGCCGCGAAGGCCGCGTCGATGCTCGAGGCGTCGCTCACATCGCAGGGCAGGACAAAGTCCGAACCCAGGCTCTCTGCGAGTGGTCTCACGCGTTTACCCAGGATCTCGCTCTGGTAGGTGAAGGCAATCTCGGCGCCGTGGGCGCCCAGCGTCTTCGCAATGCCCCAGGCGAGCGAGCGATCGTTGGCGACCCCCATCACCAGGCCTTGCTTACCGGCCATCAGGGGACCAGGCTCGCCCACGGATTCCTCGTGCCTTGCCATGGATTCCTGAGATGGCGGCATCCTACACGAAAGCGGTGCCCGATCAAACGGAACCCTTACGCGACGCGCCGAAGCCAGAGACCTGCCGTAGGCCGGCGCCCCGGAATCAGAGGGGACGGCCCCTCGGGGAGGCCGCCCCCGCGCGCTAAAGACAATCCGTGCCGCTAGTTGACGATTCGCCAGCTCCCGTCCGGCTCCCGGCAAGCTGTGCCGTACGCCTCCTGGGTCTCGCCGCCGATCGTGACCGTCTGCTGGTACTCTCGGCATTGCTGGCCCCCAGCGGTCTGGTACGTGTTGGTAGGCGTGAAGGTGCCCGAATGCCCACTGTCCGGGTTCGACCAGGCCTTGGTGGTCCCGGTCGGCTCGAACTCGAGCGCGTCGTGGGCCGTCTGCTCGGCGTGCATCTGGTCGGCCCTATCGAGCGACTTCCCCATCTCACTGCCGAGGTAGGCGCCGAGCAACGCGCCCGCGGCAGTGGCAGCAAGCTGGCCTGACCCTGAGCCGATTTGCGACCCTAGGAGACCGCCCACACCCGCGCCGATCAAGGTGCCGCCGGTCTGCTTCGGTCCGTATCCGCTCTCGGCGCATGCCCCGAGAAACAGGGCCAGGACAAGGGCGACAGGTAGTTTCACGATGTTCATCCTCGAGATCCTCAACTAACACATGAAGGAGACGCGGGCTCGCACGGCCGCGTTTCATGGACTATAACAGATCCCTTCGCCCGTTAACAGGGCCTGGATCTCCTGCAGAGATAGTTGCGCACGTGGCGAAGGGAACCCCTTTCGCTCGAAAAATCGCGGAGGAAGAGCCTGCCGGTGGGCCACGGATTGACGCCATCGTGGCGGTCGCCGATGATCATGCTCGAGCAGACGTCATGGCCAAAATCAGAGCGAAAGACCCAATGGCTTTGTTCGCCGACTGGTACGAGGAGGCAGGTCACTGCGGGCTGAAGGAGCCCACGGCCGTGGCGCTGGCCACAGCGGACCCCAGCGGAACGCCGTCGCTGCGCATGGTCCTTCTCAAGGGTTTCGACGAGCGGGGGTTCGTGTTTTACACGAATTTGGAAAGCCAGAAGGGCCGTGAGCTACTGGCCAATCCTCGCGCCGCGCTGTGCTTCTACTGGATGCCGCTCGGCAAGCAGGTCCGTGTCCAGGGGAGCGCCTCGACGGTGAGCGACCAGGAGGCGGACGCCTACTTCGCGACCCGGCCCCGCGACGCCGAGATCGGCGCCTGGGCCTCTGACCAGTCGCGTCCCTTGAAGAGCCGCCACGAGCTCGAGAAGCGGGCGGCCCAGTTCGCGATAAAGTACGCGGTGGGCAGGGTCCCGCGGCCGCCCTATTGGTCGGGGTTTCGGGTCAGCCCGGACACCATCGAGTTCTGGCAGGAGAAGCCGTTCCGCCTGCACGAGCGCATCCTTTTCACGCGGACGCCGGAAGGCTGGTCGAGCCAAAGGCTGTTCCCCTAGGAGCGGGCGGAAGGGTCCCTGCATCCGTCCTGAGGAAGGAGGCCGCGATATCCATGACTGACGGCTCGCCGCTCCAGGCCTCGGCCCGTCTCATGAAGCTTGCGACGGGGGCCTCGGTCGCCGTGGCGGGCACGCTCATCGGGGTCAAGCTCGCGGCCTGGCTGCTCACCGACTCGGTCAGCCTCCTGTCCTCGCTCATCGACTCACTCATGGACGTGGCCGCCTCGCTGGTCAACTTCGTCGCCGTCCGCCACGCCCTGCAGCCGCCCGACCACGAACATCGCTTCGGCCATGGTAAGGCAGAGCCGCTCGCCGGTCTCGGCCAGGCGGCGTTCATCGCGGGTTCCGCGGTCTTTCTGGTTATCGAGGCTACCAACCGCCTGTTTCATCCCCAGCCGATTCCGCACGGCCTCGTCGGGATCGGCGTCATGGTGTTTGCCATCTTGCTCACGATCGCGCTCGTGCACTTCCAGAGGTACGTGGTCCGCAAGACCGGCTCTACCGCCGTCAAGGCCGACGCGCTCCACTACGCGAGCGACGTCATGGTCAACGCCACCGTCATCGTCTCGATCGGCCTGTCGGTCGGTTTGGGCTGGCACTGGGCCGATCCGGTCTTCGCGCTCGGCATCGCTCTCTACATCCTTCGCTGCGCCTGGGAGATCGCGCGCAGCGCGCTGGACATCTTGATGGACCGTGAGTTTGCCGACGAAGAGCGCGAACGCATCCGCGCCATCGTCATGGAGCACCCCGAGGTCCGCGGGATGCACGAGCTCAGGACGCGAAGCTCGGGCATCAAGCCCTTCATTCAGTTTCACCTGGAACTCGACGGGGAGCTCAACCTCAGCCGCGCCCACGCTATCGCGGACGAAGTCGAAGCCAGGATCAAAGAGGTCTTTCCGGGCGCCGAGATCATCATACACCAGGATCCGGAAGGACTTGTGGAACGCCACGGCACGGAGGATCTGGTGCGAAGGCGCCGCACCCTTGCCCGGTAACCGCCTATGGGCCGGCCTAGCGGCTCGCTCGACGGCCACGCGCCGGGCGACGCCCCTGCGCGACTCCGCCCGCCTGGCGGACCTGCCGCGCCCGCGCTTGGAAAGGGCGGTCCCCAGGGCCTTTAGGGCGGCATGACTCGCTCCGCTCACGACCGCCCGGGGCGCACGAGCGAGCAGGCGGAGGTGGCCGCCTTCCTCGCGAGCCCCGCCACGCACGGTGTGCGGCGCGTCAAGCGGATCGACACCCACATCTCCACCGTCTTCCTTGCCGGCGACCGGGCGTACAAGCTCAAGCGTGCCGTCCGGTTCGACTTCGTCGACTTCTCCACCGTCGAACGCAGGCAGAAGGCATGTGAGGCGGAGGTCCGCATCAACCGGCGGACCGCGCCCAGCCTGTACCTCGGAGTGCTCCCGGTGACTCGCGACGACGGGAATCTCGCTCTCGGCGGACGGGGTCGGCCCGTCGATTGGGTCGTCGCCATGGTGCGGTTCGACGAGGCGACCCTGTTCGATCGCCTGGCCGCGGCGGGAAGGCTCAACCCCGAGCTCGCAGAGGGGCTCACGGACGCGGTGGTTCGCTTGCATGACAAGGCGCCGCGACGACCGGACCAGGGCGGGCTCCGGGGGATGCAGTGGGTCCTGGCCGGCAACGCGGATGGTCTCCGCCTCCAGGCCGGCGAGGTCGTCGGAGCCGAGGACGTCGACCGTTACCTGAGGCAAGCGGAAGCCGCCCTCCGTCGGCATGGGTCCCTGCTCGAGAAGCGTCGGGAAGAGGGCTTCGTCCGTGCGTGCCACGGCGATCTTCACCTCGGCAACATCTGCCTCGTGGATGGGTGTCCGACGCTCTTCGACGCGATCGAGTTCAATGACGCGGTCTCTTGCTGCGACGTGCTCTACGACCTCGCGTTCTTGATCATGGATTTCCTCCACCGGGGCCTCGACGAACTCGCCAACCTCGTCTTCAACCGCTACCTCGCCGCAACCGGCGACGTCGCGGGACTGCCGCCGTTCGGTCTCTTCCTCTCGTGCCGCGCCGCGGTGCGGGGCAAGACCTCCGCGATGTCGGCAGCCCGGCAACGCAAGGCCGACGCAGCAAGGGCGTTCCGCCAGGAGGCACGGCGCTACCTCAAGCAGGCCGTCGCCTTCCTGGAGCCCCCTCCGCCGCGCCTTGTTGCCATCGGCGGCCTGACCGGGAGCGGCAAGTCGACGCTCGCGGCCCGCCTGGCTCCGCGGCTCGGCGCCCCGCCCGGCGCCCTGGTGCTCAGGAGCGACGTGATCCGGAAGCGGCTGTTCGGCAAGGGCCCATGCGAACGGCTGGGCGCCGAGGCGTATACCTCCGCGGTGACGCGCCGCGTGTACGCCGCGCTCGGCGAGGCGGCGGCGGAGGGCCTCCGTGCCGGGCAGTCGGTGATCGCCGACGCCGTCTTCGGAAGGCCCGGGGAGCGGGAATCGATCGCTCGGATCGCGAGGAAGGCCGGTACGCCCCTCACAAGCTTCTGGCTCGAAGCGCCGGACGAGGTGCTTGCCCGGCGCGTCCGCGCCCGCATGGCCGACGCCTCCGACGCCACCGAAGCCGTGCTCCGCCAGCAGCTCACCTACCCCGTGGGGGACCTGGACTGGCAGAGACTCGACGCCTCCGGAAGCCCGGAGGCCACCCAAAGGCAGGCGGAGGCGGTTCTCGCCCGCTGAGGACGTCCAGGAATCTCAGTGCCCGCCAAGGCCCAAACTTGCTAGGCTGGCGCCGATCGCAGGCCGGAGCGGAGGGCAACCGAGCATGGGTGCGATGGCCATCAGCAGAATTCTCGTCCCGTTGAGCGGAGGGGAGGCGGGCCTTCCCTGCGTGGAGACGGCCTTTCTCCTGGGCCGCCGGTTCCAGGCGCATGTCGAGGCCATGCACGCGCGCCGAAACCCGCGCGAGAGCCTGGCCTATGTCGGCGAAGGCATGACGGGAGCGATGATCGAGGAGATCATCGCCGCCGCGGAAAGGGAGGGAGAGGCCCTCGCCCACCGAGCCCGGGAGGATTTCGAGACCCTGTGCAGGAGGTACCAACCGGATCCGGCGGAGAAGGCCGCCCCCGGGCGCTTCAGCACGAGCCTCAGGGTCGAGGAGGGCCGGGAGGCGGAGCTCGTCGCCAGGCGCGGACGGCTCGCGGACCTCATCGTCGTCGGCCGGGCCTCGAAGAACTCAGAAGCCCCGTCCCCGGCGACGGTCGAGGCGGCACTGCTGGAGACCGGCCGGCCCATCGTCGTCACCCCACCGGACGCCGTCAGCAGCCTGGAGGGGACGGCGGTCATCGCCTGGAACGGAAGCGCCGAGGCCGCGCGCGCCACGGCTTGCGCCCTCCCCCTTCTGACCCAGGCGAGCCAAGTCGTGGTCCTCACGATCTCGGAGGGAGCGGGGGCGGGCCCCGACGAGGCCGACCTCGTGGGCTACCTCGCGGCCCACGGCGTGGCGGCCACCACGCGGGCGACGGCGGCGAGCTTCGCCTCGGTCGGCGAGTCCCTGCTCGCCGAGGCGAGAAGCCTGGATGCGAGCCTCATCGTGATGGGTGCCTACACGCACAGCCGGCTGCATCAGATCATCATGGGCGGCGCGACACGTCACGTGCTCACCGCAAGCGAGCTGCCTCTCCTGATGGCCCATTAGGTCTTGCGGCGCGCGTTTCAGGCAAACGCACCACGCCCTCTCCGCGCCAACCCGTCGGCCTCGGGTCGGCCCCCGCCCCTCGCAAACGGACCGTCATTTTCCCGTCGCCCCGCGCCCGTTCGGGCTATTATTCTCCCGGCGACGACGATCGCCTTCGGTCGCTGTCAAGGGACTCGACGAAGAGTACACCCACGCCCAGACCATGCAGGAGGACAGGAAGACCGTGGTGCTCACGGGGGCGAGCCGGGGCATCGGGCACGCCACCGTCAAGCGCTTCAGCTCCGAGGGCTGGCGAGTGATCACCTGCTCGCGTGAGGACGTCCCACCGGAGTGCAAGGTCGAGTCCGCGCCGCACCGCCATGTGCCCGCGGATCTCGTCGACCCCGAAAGCGTCGAAGGGTTCGTCCGTGAGGCCAATGAGCTCATCGGCCACGGGCCGCTCCACGCGCTCGTCAACAACGCGGCCATGTCGCCGAAGACGGACTACAAGGAGCGGCTGGGCTGTCTCAATGGCGATCTGGCCCACTGGCGGGCCGTCTTCGAGCTCAACTTGTTCGCCCCGCTCATGCTGGCGCGAGGCTTCGCCGCCGCACTCCACAGGGGAAAGGGCGCGATCGTCAACGTCACCTCGATCGCGGGACACCGCGTGCACCCCTTCGCCGGTAGCGCCTACAGCACCTCCAAGGCGGCCCTGTCGGCGCTGACGCGCGAGCTGGCGGCGGAGTTCGCCCACCTCGACGTGCGCGTCAACGCGGTCGCGCCCGGCGAGATTGAAACCGCGATGCTGTCCCCGGAGACCGAGGTGATGATCCCCCGCATTCCGCTCCATCGCCTCGGCGAATCCGAGGATGTGGCGGGCACCATCTACTACCTTTGCTCCAAGGACTCGGCGTACGTCACCGGGACCGAGATCATGATCACCGGCGGCCAGCACCTCTACTGACCGCTGTCGACCCTGCGCGGTCGCTCCCCGGCCACGCGCCCGTCGCGGATCGACTCGCCGTATGTGTCTCCGGTCATCAACATTTCGCCGCCGGCTCTCTGTCCGCGATCTCAGCCTTTCTCCACCTTCTCAGCCGCGCCAGAGGCGCTCGCGTGCGAGATCGTCTTGGGCGGCCTCGATGCTCGCACGCAGGATCGCCACGATCTCGTCGATCTGCTCCCGCGTCAGGATAAGCGGCGGGGAGAGAACGTTAAGGTGCCCGAGCGGGCGCACGATCAGCCCTCGCTTCTGCGCCTGACGCGCGATGCGGTTCCCGATCTTCACCTCCAGCGGCAACAGTTCCTTGGTCTCTTTGTTGGCGACGTTCTCGACACACATCATGAAGTGGCTGCCGCGCACGTCGCCGACCAGTGGCAAGTCCAACAGGGTCTTAAGCCGCTCCTCGAAGTAGGGACCGACCCGGCGGACGTGGCCCAGGACGTCGTCGCGCTCCATGATCTCGATGTTAGCGAGCGCGGCGGCGCAGGACACCGGGTGCCCAGAATAGGTGAAGCCGTGGGTGAACAGCCCGGCCTGCGCCTGCGGGACGCTGATCACGTCGTAGATCTCGTCTGAGAAGATCGTCGCCCCCAGCGGGAGATAACCCGAGGTGATCCCCTTCGCGCAGGTGATCAGGTCGGGGACGATGTCGAAGACCGGCTCGGACGCGAAGAAGTGACCCAGCCGCCCGAAGCCGGTCACGACCTCGTCGGAGATGTAAAAAACGTCGCACTTCGCGCAGACCTCGCGGGTGCGCTCGTGGTAGCCGGGCGGTGGGACGATCACCCCGCCCGCGCCCATGATCGGCTCGGCGATAAAGCAGGCCACGTTCTCGGCGCCAAGCTCGAGAACCTTGTCCTCGAGTTCTTTGACTTTGGCGTCACAGAACTCCTCCACGCCCATGCCCTCCGGTCGGCGGTAGGTGTTCGGCGCCGACACGTGGTGCACCAGTCCTTCGGCGACGTCGAAGCCGATCCGGTCCGCCATCACGCCCGTGATCGCCGCGGAGAGGTAAGTGCTGCCGTGATAGGCGTCGAGCCGCGAGATGATCTTCTTCTTGCTCTCCTTGCCCAAGCGGTTGACGTAGAAGTGCAGGATCCGGACCGCGGTTTCATTCGCCATGGACCCGCCGGTCCCATAGAAGACGCGGTTTAGCGACGCGGGGGCGATCTCGGCGAGCTTCGCGGCGAGCTCCGCCGCCGGCGGCGTCGTCAGGTGCTCGAAGGTCGAGTAGTACGGGATGCGCAACGCCTGGTCCCGGATCGCCTCGGCCAGCTCGGCGCGGCCATACCCAATGTTGACGCACCAGAGCCCGCCGATCCCGTCTATGTATCGGCGTCCGTCTGCGTCGTAGACGTAGACGCCGTCGCCGTCTGCGATGACGTCCGACCCCTCCTCCTTGAAGACGGAAAAGTCGGTCCAAGGGTGGACGTAGTGGTCCCGATCCTTCCGCCAAAGGTCCTCGGTGTCGTACGTGATACCGGGCTTTGCCACGACTTCTCCCCCCATTGGTTACGACTGGGTTCAAGGCTATGATGACGCCAAGAGCAGACGGCTGCAAATTTTCCCGGGCGAGGGCTGCCACGTGGGGTCAGGAATGGCAAGCTTGACCCCCAAGCAGGTCGAAAGGCTCTGGCGCGACGGCTACCCCGCTTCGATTTGGAGCGCGCCCACACGGCAAAGCTCCCGCGCTTGAGACGGGTCAACAACCCGGCCGAGATCCGTGAAGCTTACCGGGAACCGTGGAACCCCCTCGCCTCCGGCCGCCAGACCGGCCCGTCATGCCGGACCACCAACGGAGCGTGGCGGACCTAAGCCTTGGGCAACTCTTGCGCCAGACGGCGGAACCAGACGACGTCGGCCTCGAGCCGGCCGATGTCGTGCTCCAGCCACCGGATGAAAGGACGGTTGCCTCCGGCGCGGGCCTGCCTCAGATCGATGAGCCGCGCCAGCTCCGCCTCGCAGATCTCGGCCAGGGCCTCGATCTGCTCGCCTTGTTCCTGCGGCTCAAGAAGATCGAGGAAGCGGAGCTTGAGCGCGATCACCAGCCTGTTGAAGTCGCCGGAAGGGGCGCGCACGTTCGCCCGCAGCAGCTCGCCGAGCTCCTTTCGGCCCGCCTCGGTGACGGAAAGGATCGTCTCGCCCGGGCCCGCACTCTCCTCCTCGGCGTCGATCAGCCCCTCAAACCGTAGCAGTTCGATCGACGTCGCCATCACGTCGAGCGTGGGGCCGCGGAAGTGGCTCGTGAACCGGCGTACCTCGTTCGCAAGCTGGGCGTAACTCTTGCGCCCCTCCTGAGCCAGCGTACCCAGCGCCGCCAGCCGGATTACCTCCTTCGGCATCAGGGAGTTGTCGCGGAACATCGCGCGTCTCTCGCCCGTCCTTACGCTTCGCCTAGGTCGCCGAGAGCGCGCACTTACGCTCTGATGCCGCGCAGCCGCTCGCTGCGGCGACGCAACAGCTCGACCGTTGTCAGCACGAAAACGGCGATTAGGGTCACCATCGTCGCGACGGCCGTGATCGTCGGGTTGATCTCGTAGCGGATGCCTTCGAACATCTTCACGGGAATCGTGCGCCACTCGATTCCCGAGAGGAACAGAGCGACCACGACCTCGTCGAACGACGTGATGAACGCGAACAGGGCGCCCGAGACCACGCCTGGCGCGATCACGGGGAAGGTCACCCTGAAGAACGTCGTCACGGGCGACGCCCCGAGGCTCGCCGCCGCGCGCTCGAGCGTCGGGTCGAATCCCTGGAGCGTGGCGGAGACGACGACGACGACGAAGGGCGTCGCAAGCACGGTGTGGGCAATGACCATGCCGTGGAAGCTCTCGACCCAGCCGAGCTGGCTGTACATGAAGTACAGACCGGTCGCCGTGATGATGAGCGGTATGACCATGGGCGAAATGAGGAACGCCATAAGCAGGTTCTTGCCCCGAAACCGGCCCCGCACGATGCCCATTGAGGCGACCGTGCCGAGGACCGTCGCACACACGGTCGCCGCCAACGCGACCATGAAACTGCTTCGCGTCGCCGATAGCCAGTCGACGTCGTGGAAGTACTCGTCGTACCACTGGAGCGACAAGCCCGGCGGCGGGAACTCGAGAAACTGCGCCGAGCTGAACGACATCGGCCAGATGACGAAGACCGGCGCGACGAGAAAGACGAAGACAAGCACGCAGAACACGCGCAACGCGTAGTACCAGACTCTCTCCCATAGGGGTGCATGCGCCGGCACGGCCATCGTTAGCTCAACCTCACCTTTTCGAGCCCGAGGAAGCGGTTGTAAACCGCGAACACCACGAGCGTCGCGGCGAGCAGGATCGTGCCCAACGCCGCCGCCATGCCCCAGTTCAGGACCCAGTTGACGTTGGTGGCGATCATCATGCTGATCATCGTGTCCTGGGTCCCGCCCACCAACGCCGGCGTGATGTAGTAGCCGAGCGAAAGGATGAAGACCAGGAGAGACCCCGCGCCCACCCCGGGCAGCGTCTGCGGCAGGTAAACCCTGAGGAACGCCCGGATCGGGTCGGCGCCCAGGTTGGCCGCCGCCTTCATATAGGTCGGTGGGATCCCCTTCATCACGCTGTAGATCGGGAGCAGCATGAAAGGCAAAAGTATGTGCGTCATCGCAAAATAGACGCCGATCCGATTATGGACGAGCTTGACCGGCTCCGGCACGAGCCCCAGACCCGTCAAGGCGTCATTCACCGGCCCCTCCGTTTGCAGGATCATGATCCAGGCGTAGGTGCGGACCAAAAGCGACGTCCAGAACGGAAAAAGCACGAGAATCATGGCCATGTTCGCGTGCTTCTCCGTCATGTTGGCGAGGAGATAAGCGACGGGGTAACCGAGCACGAGTGTGAAGACGGTCACCCAGAAACTGATCCAGAACGTATTGCCGAGGACGTACATATAGACGCGCTTGCGTTCGGACTTCAACTCGACGCTCCCGTCCGCTTTTTGCGTGAGGTCGAGTGAATTCACGAAATAGTACTGTGTGTACGGCCGGCTTACGCGGCGGATAACGGCCCAGGTTTCAGGCTCTCCCCACCCCTTCTTGAAGCCGAGGAACCAGTCCTTCATAGAACGCACGTCTTCCTTGGGGAGCTTTTTTGCCGTTCGGTTGATAAGACGCCACACCGTGCGATCTTGCTGGCGGAAGGGTTTCAGCGCGCGGCCGAGGAGACGCTCTTCGTCCGCCGCGGCCATGTCGGCGGCGAGCGCGCGGAAGACCGCCTCGCCCGGCACCGGCCCGGCGTCCTGCTGAAGCGAGGCATAGAAGTGAGGCAGTCCGTCGCGCACATTGGGGTTCGAGATGGAATAAAACAGCATGTAGCCGATGGGCAGCACGAATAGGACGACGAGGAAGGCGACGAGCGGCGCGACCAGCCCGAGTGCGCGCCAGCGCGCCCGCCGCTCGGCCCTTTCGAGCTGGCGCTTGAGGGCACGGCCCGTGAATTCCGCCGGAACGCTTACCGCCTCGACCGCCACGGCATGCCCATCTGGCTCAGCCCTTATAGCTCACGGCTTCGCCCCGCAGATAACTCACAAAGCGAAAAGGGGCGGGCGGCGCGCGCCGCCGGCCCCCAATGCCTGCGTTACTTCACGAGCCAGGCCTCGAACTCCTCGGTGAGCGCCTCCAGGTTCTCGTTCCAGAACTCGGTGTCGACCACCAGCGCGTTCTTGAAGTTCTCCGGCGCCGTCGGCAAATCCTTAAGCACGCATGGGTTGATTTGCGGGGTCGCTTCCTTCACGGTCGGGCTGTAAGAAATGTAGTTCGTCTGGTCCGCCTGCCTTTCCGCACGGGTTGCGAAGGCGAGGAACTTCATCGCCAGGTCCTTCTTCGGTGAGCCCTTGGGGATCGCCCAGTAGTCCAGCTCGGCGAGATGCTGGTCAAACATCATCTCGAAGTTCTGACCTTCCTTGGCGATCGCGTTGTAGATGCGGCCGTTGTAGGCGGTCGTGTAAGCGACCTCGCCGTCCGTCAAGAGCTGCGGCGGCTGGGCGCCCGCCGTCCACCACACCTTGACGTGCGGCTTGATCTCATCGAGCTTGCGGTAGGCTCGCTCGATCCCCTCATCGGTGCGCAGTAGGTCGTAGACCTCATCGGTCGGCACGCCGTCGCCCATCAAGGCAAACTCGAGGGTGCTTTTGGGGTTGCGCCGCAACGAGCGGGGGCCTGGGAAGTTCTTGACGTCAAAGAAGTCCGCCCAGGTCTTGGGCGCGGTCTTCACCCGGTCCTTGTCGTAGGCCCAGATCGTCCCCCAGAAGATGGCGCCCACGCCGCAGTCGCTGACAGCGGCGTCATAGAATCGGTCCTTTCCGCCGAGCGCGGCATAGTCGATCCTCTCAAGCAGGCCCTCCTCGCACAGGAAGGAAAACTCGGCCTTCTCCACGTCGATGACGTCCCATTCGACGTTGCCCGTCTCGACCATCGCCCTGATCTTGGCGACCTCGCCGGACCA
>JBHICW010000036.1:0-13832 GCA_046759785.1 Alphaproteobacteria bacterium | reverse complement strand
ACGTCGGCGCCGCGGCCGTCGGTCCATTCCTTGACGCGCTCGACGAAATCTTCCTTGCGCGTGTTGACGACAAGGTCGGCGCCCAGCGTCTTCGCGAAGTCGCCCTTGGCGTCGTCACGGACCGTGGTGGCGGCCTCCGCGCCCAGCGCCTTCGCCACCTGGATCTGCATGCTGCCGGAACCGGAGGCGCCCGAGTGGACCAACACCTTGTCGCCGGCCTTGACCGCGCCGACCTCCTTGACGGACCGAACACCGGTGGCGAGGACGATCGGGAGCGTCGCCAGCTGCTCGGGTTTCAGGCCAGTGTCATCCTTGAGCACCCAGCGTGCAGGCACCTCTATGTACTGGGCATAGGTGCCCCAGATTCCCAAGCCGGGCAGCGCGAAGCTGGGGGCGGTCACCGCCGGCCGGATGTCATAGTCCTCCTCCTTGAGAGGGAAGCCGGGCATGGGAACGACGCGCTCGCCGATCTCAAATTCGGTGACCCCTTCACCGAGTTCGGCGACCTCGCCGGCGGCGTCGGCGCCGAGGACGTGGGGAAAGGGAAGCTCGGGAACGACCGAGCCCTCGCGGATGTAGTGGTCGAAGCGGTTGACGCCAGCCGCGAGCACTCTAATCAGGACGTGCCCCGGCTTGGGCGATGGGGTCGGGACGTCTTCGTAGTTGAGCACGTCGACATCGCCGAACTCACGGATCACGGCTGCTTTCATCTGTGTTGCCTCCTCTGTGTCGAATGTTGAATCAGGTGCACGAAAAATTGGGGCTCCGTCAGGGAACGATCGTGCTTACGCGGCCGGCTCGCCCGCCTTCACCACCGGGAAATCGATGTCGGTCTGAGCGACATGGTCGAAGTAGTTGCTGAAGATATTCAGCCCGACGGTGGCGACGATCTCGACAATCTCGCCGTCGCTATAGCCGGCATCGCGAACGCGGGCGACATCCTCGTCACTCACCCAGCCGCGTTCCTCGACGATTGCGCGGGCGAACTGCAAGGCCGCCTCCACCTTGGGGTCGCCGGAGCGGCCCTCCCGGTTCTTCGTGAGCTCGGCGTCGTCCACCCCAAGCATCTTGCCGAGGGCCGTGTGGGCCGCGATGCAATACTGACAGTCGTTGGCGCCGGCGACGGTAAGGGCGATCACCTCGCGCAGCTTGCCGCTGAGGCTGGTGCCAGAGAGCGCCTGGATGAAGCCGAGATAGGCTCCGAGTACCGCCGGCGAGGCCGCCATTGTGCGCATCAGGTTCGGCGTCATTCCGAGCGCCTTCTGGACGCCGTCGAGAAGCGTCTTGGCCTTGCCTTCGGCCTGGTTCGGATCGATCGGGTTCAGTCGTGGCATCGCTCGTCTCCTTTCTCTCGAGTGAGCAGGGTGGCTTCACCCTGGTGTATGCCTGAACCGGACTATGCCCGTCAGGCCGCAATTTCGGTATCGTTGTCGTTGGCTGCCGCTTCAGGCCGGGTCACCGACGAGGAGCGGGGCCTGTGTCCAGCTCTCACCGCTGGCGACGATGCAGCTCTGTCCGTTGACGTCGGTGACGACGACGGTCCACGTGCCGGTCTCGCCTACGAACAGCTCGACCATCGCTCGGCCGCCCTGAGCGAGCCCTCGACCGACGACCTGCTCCTTGAACTTGTTCTCGAGCTGGCCAACCGCGTCGCCCCGCAGCAGGCAGAGCTGCTGAGCGTTGGCAGCGGATGCGAAGAGCAGCAGTACGAGGCCGGCGGCGAGTATCGCTACGGCTCGGATTGGCGCTCTCATCGTCGTCTCCTCCATTCTCTCGGTCCGGGCAGGTTATGAACCCGGACTGGTGGTTGGGTTGAGTGCGGCACCTGGATGGCGCCTTATCCCTACCGTGACTAATATGTACAGACTGGTCTGTCTTGTCAAGACTCTGCTGGACCTGTCCGAGAAATTTTTTTAATCGGCCACAGGCCTTGAAAAGGGCCGGGTCCTGCGCTATGTTCCGATCAGATAGCTGATCTAGAGCTCCAACCAACGGAGCCAAGGAGGCTCGGCGTGGGGCTTTCTTCGTCAGCTGTGAGGACAGACCGGTTTGTATGGACGGAATGGCAAGGGTTGCTGATTATGGCCGCTAACCGACGGGATCATCTGGTGGATACCGCCCTCAAGCTGTTCTACCGTGAGGGCTTTCACGCGACCGGAATCGAGAAGATTCTTGCCGAGTCGGGTGTCGCGAAGATGACCCTCTACAAGCACTTCAAATCGAAGGACGAGCTGATCCTCGCCGCGGTTCGCCGACGCGATGAGCAGATCCGGAACTGGCTGATGCGGACGGTCGAACGGCGGAGCCCATCGCCCCGCGAGCGCCTGTTAGCGATGTTCGATGTCCTGGAGGAGTGGTTCAGCGGGCCCGAATTCGCCGGTTGCATGTTCATCAATGCCTCAGCGGAGTTCGGCAAGGACGACGATCCGATCCACGCTGCGTCCGCCGAGCACAAGCGCCTTGTGTTCGCATACGTCCGCGAACTCGCGACCGCCGCTGGCGCCAAGAATCCTGAGGAGCTGGCCGAGCAGCTCATACTGATTATGGAGGGGGCTATGTCGCTTGCACACGTCACCGGCCAGGCCAGTGTCGCGCGGCAGGCCCGCAAAGCGGCCGAGATCCTCGTGGCTCGGGCGCTCGCATGAACCACGCCAATCGTTGATCGTACCGTGGTCGGCGGGGCCGGGCCGGGACCGACGCGGTCGCCGCTGGAGCAACCAGACTGCGAACGTTGACCGACGGGCGTTGAGCGCGTATGGTCCGCCGCCCGCGAGGCGAGAGAGAAGCATGAAGGTCGTCCACTCGCTCAAGAACGCCAAGAAGCGGCACCAGGACTGCCGGGTCGTCCGCCGGCGCCGCCGCCTTTACGTCATCAACAAGCGCAACCCGCGTTACAAGGCGCGCCAGGGTTGAGCCACCGCCGGCTTGCCGGTGGGCCGCGCCGCGCCCTCAAGGCGCGGCGTTTTGCGTGCGCGACGACTGGTATCCCGTCATTGACGCCGGGCGCGGCCGCCTCCACCATATATCTGTAGCCTTGAGCCGATGCCCCGGGGATCGGGACTTGCGCCCGGCCCGAGGGGGCGAGGGGAATGCCATGCGCATGCCGGCGCCTGCGCCGGAGGTCATCGCCGGGCGCGCGAATGTCATCGCCGCGCTCAGGGAGATCTTGCCGGCCGAGGCGGTGATCGTCGACGAGGACGCGCTCCGCCCCTACGAAACCGACGCGCTCACCGCCTACCGGCAGCTCCCCATGGTCGTAGTGCTGCCTGACGACACCGAGCAGGTCGCTCGCGTCCTCAAGCTGTGCCGGGAGCGTCGGGTGAAGGTGGTGCCGCGGGGCGCGGGAACCGGCCTTTCGGGCGGGGCGCTGCCCCTCGCCGACGGGGTCACGCTGGGTCTTGCCAAGTTCAACCGGATCCTCGAGATCGACTTCTTCAACCGCTGCGTCGTCGCCCAGCCCGGGGTCACCAATCTCGCCATTTCCGGGGCCGTGGAACACGCCGGCTTCTACTACGCGCCCGACCCCTCGAGCCAGATCGCCTGCACGATCGGCGGCAACGTCGCCGAGAACTCGGGCGGCGTCCACTGCCTCAAGTACGGGGTCACCACGAACAACATCCTCGGCCTCGAGGTGGTGCTCATGAACGGCGACGTCATCCGCCTGGGCGGCAAGCACCTGGATTCGGAAGGCTACGACCTTTTGGGCCTGATGACGGGGTCCGAGGGGCTCCTTGGCGTCATCACCGAGGTCACGGTGCGCATCTTGCGCAAGCCCGTGACCGCCACCGCGCTTCTCCTGGGGTTTCCGTCCGCCCGCTCGGCGGCGGACTGCGTCGCCCGGGTGATCGCCTCAGGGATCATCCCGGCCGGGCTCGAGATGATGGACAAGCCGGCGGTCGAGGCGGCGGAGGCGTTCTGCCACCCGGGCTATCCGTTAGACGTGGAGGCTCTCCTCATCGTCGAGCTCGACGGCCCGGAGGTGGAGGTGGATGATCTCGCCGAACGGGTGCGCGCGATCGCCGACGAGTGCGCGGCCACGACCGTCAGGCGGAGCACCAGCGAGGAGGAGCGGCTGCGCTTTTGGGCCGGCCGCAAGGCCGCCTTCCCCGCGGTGGGCCGGATCTCGCCCGACTACTACTGCATGGACGGGACGATCCCCCGCGGGCGGCTGCCCGAGGTGCTGGTCAGGATCAGCCAGATGGCGGCCCGCTATGGGCTCAGAGTCGCCAACGTGTTCCACGCCGGCGACGGCAACCTCCACCCCCTCATCCTTTACAACGCCAACGAGCCCGGGGAGCTCGAGAAGGCCGAGGCGTTCGGCGCCGACATCTTGAAGCTGTGCGTCGAAGTGGGCGGCGTGCTCACGGGCGAGCACGGGGTCGGCGTCGAGAAGCGCGATCTCATGGGGGAGATGTTCACCGAGCCCGACCTCAACCAGCAGCAACGCGTCAAGTGCGCGTTCGACCCCGAGGGGCTCTTGAACCCCGGCAAGGTCTTCCCCACGCTCCACCGCTGCGCCGAGCTCGGCCGCATGCACGTGCACAGGGGCGAGCTAAAGTTCCCCGACCTGCCGCGGTTCTGATGGCGACGACCTTGAAGCCTGAGGACGCGGACCAGGTCCGCGAGGCCGTCGCCTGGGCGAGCGCGCAAGAGACGCCGCTGGAGGTCGCCGGCCACGGCTCCAAGCGGGGACTCGGCCGCCCGGTGGTCGCCGACTATCGCCTGGACGTCTCCGGCGTAAGCGGCGTTAAGGACTACCAGCCCGCCGAGCTCCTGCTTGTCGTGAGGCCCGGCACCCCGCTTCCGGAGATGGAGGCGCTCCTCAACGACCACGACCAGCATCTGGCGTTCGAGCCGGCCGACTACGGGCCGCTCTGGGGCGAGGTGCCGGGAGGCGCGACTGTGGGCGGGGTGATCGCCTGCAACCTCTCCGGCCCGCGCAGGGTAAAGGCGGGGGCGGCGCGCGACCACTTCCTGGGCGTCGCCGCCGTCACCGGGCGGGGCGAGGCGATCAAGGCGGGCGGTCGGGTGGTCAAGAACGTCACCGGGTACGACCTTTGCAAGCTGCTCGCCGGGTCCTACGGGACGCTCGCGGTGATGACCGAGGTGACGGTGAAGGTGCTGCCGGCACCGGAGCAGACGCGCACGAACCTCCTCTTCGGCTGCGACGATGAGGCGGGGATCCAGGCTCTCGGCGAAGCGATGCAAAGCCCGCACGAGGTCTCGGGCGCGGCCCATCTGCCGGCGCCGGTGGCCGCCCGCTCGGGCGTGTCCGAGGTCAAGGCGGCGGGCGCCGCCGTCACCGCCGTCAGGGTAGAGGGACCGGGGTCGTCGGTCAGGGAACGCTGCCGCGCCCTCCACGAGACGCTTGCGGCCCACAGGCCCGTAGGTGAGCTCGATACCCCCGACTCCCTCGCCTTTTGGCGGGAGGTCCGCGACGTTCACCCCTTCGCCGGCAACGACGAGCGGGTGGTCTGGCGAGTCTCTCTCCCGCCCGGCGCGGCGGCCGCTGCGGTGGCACGGATCAGAGACGGGGCGGAGGCGGAGGCGTTTTACGACTGGGCCGGCAGCCTCGTATGGCTGGCCCTTGCGAAGGGTGAGCACGGGGGCGAAGGGCTCGTGCGCGGAGCGCTCGCCGAGTGCGGCGGCCACGCCCTCATCGTGCGCGGCGATGCAGGCTTGAGGGCAAGCGTACCGGTGTTCCAGCCGCAATCCCCGGCGCTCCAGGCGCTCACGGCCCGGGTCAAGGAGGGCTTCGATCCCCGGGGGATCCTCAATCCGGGGCGCATGTACGCGGAGCTTTGGGCGGCTGCTCGGGATCGAAAAGGCGCGGGGTCGGACCCCGGCGGACGTTAGCGAGCGCGACGATGCAGACCAACTTCTCTCTCGCCCAGCTTGCAGACCCGGACATCAACGAAGCGGAGAGCATCCTCCGCCGGTGCGTCCACTGCGGCTTCTGTGTCGCTACCTGTCCCACCTACCTCCTTCTTGGCGACGAGCTCGACAGCCCGCGCGGCCGGATCTACCTGATCAAGGACATGCTGGAGGGGGGCAAGCCGGCCTCGCCGACCGTCGTCACCCACATCGACCGCTGCCTGTCCTGCCTCGCCTGCCTGACGAC
Organism: Alphaproteobacteria bacterium; assembly: GCA_046759785.1. Taxonomy (GTDB): domain Bacteria; phylum Pseudomonadota; class Alphaproteobacteria; order JBHICW01; family JBHICW01; genus JBHICW01. The sequence goes on along the minus strand of JBHICW010000036.1, from coordinate 7,711 downwards.
CTGCCCCTCGGGCGTGAACTACATGCACCTCGTCGACCACGCCCGCACCCACATCGAGAGGACGCATACGAGGCCGCTCCCTGAGCGCCTGCTGCGCTCCCTGCTCGCGCGGGTATTGCCGAGCCCCGTCCTCTTCCGCCTCGCGGTCATGGCCGCCCGGTTCGCCCGCCCCTTCGCCCGGCTTTTGCCGGGAAGGCTCAAGAATGTGGTGGCGATGGCGCCGGCGCGCATCCCTTCGCCGTCGCCGATGGACAGGCCCCAGGTCTTTCCGGCGCGGGGCCCGCGGCGGATGCGGCTGGCCCTGCTTTCGGGCTGCGTCCAGCAAGCGCTGGCGCCGGAGATCAACGAGGCCACGATCAGGCTCTTGACGCGGCACGGCTGCGAGGTGGTCGTGGCCAAGGGCGCGGGCTGTTGTGGGGCGCTGGTCCACCATCTGGGCCACGCCGAGGAGGCGACGCGAGCCTTCAAGGCGAACGTCGCCGCCTGGACGGCCGAGATCCGGGACGAACGCCTCGACGCCATCGTCGCCAACGCGTCCGGATGCGGAACGATGCTCAAGGACTACGGCTTCCTCTTGCGCAACGACCCGGAGTGGGCCGAGGAGGCGGCCGAAGTGGCGCGCCGTGCCAAGGACGTGAGCGAGGTCATGGCCGGATTGAGCCTGAAGCGCGGCAAGGAGGGCAATGGTCTCGTCGTCGCCTACCACGCGGCGTGCTCCCTCCAGCACGGCCAAGGCGTCCGCGGCGAGCCGAAGGACCTGCTCACGGCCGCGGGCTTCGAGGTCAGGGACGTGCCCGAAGGGCATATCTGCTGCGGCTCCGCCGGCACCTACAACCTGCTCCAGCCGGACCTCGCGGGAAAGCTCCGCGCGCGCAAGATCGCCTACATCGAGAGCGTCGGCGCCGAGGTGGTCGCCGCAGGGAACATCGGTTGCATCGTACAGATCGCGGGCGGGATCAATATTCCAGTCGTCCACCCGGTTGAGCTTCTTGACTGGGCCACCGGGGGCCCAAGGCCTCGGGCGCTCGCCGCCGCCGTTTGAGCGTCATCACGCCATCGTGTTCGCCCGGTCCTTGGCAGCGGGGAGGCGTGCGAGCTAAGATGCGAGCCATGCTGCGCGTACTCACAGGCGGCCTCTTGAGCTTGGCCCTGCTTCTCGCGCCGACGGTCCAGGCGCATCAGGACGATCCGCGGCTGGGCCCGTTGTTCGAGCGGCTCCAGAGCACCGGCGATCCCGGCGAGGCCGGGGCCATCCAGGCCTCGATTTGGAGAATTTGGCTCGAATCGGACGACGAGAAGGTCAACCAGCTCATGAAAGTGGGGCGGCGGGCCATGGCGATCGGCGACTTCGACGAGGCGGACGTCGCCTTCACCGAAATGATCAAGCGGGCCCCGGACTTCGCCGAGGGATGGAACAAGAGGGCGACGCTTTATTACCTCATGGGCCTTTCCGGCCGTCTCCGCTATTTCGAGGCGTCGATCCGCGACGTGGAGCGGACGCTCGCCCTCGAGCCCCGCCACTTCGGCGCGCTCTCGGGCATGGGGCTCATTCATACGGCGCTCGAAGACGAAGCTCTGGCGCTCGAGTGGTTCGAGAGGGCGCTCGGGGTCAATCCCCACATGCCTTACATCAAGGAGCGCGTGCGCCGGCTCAAGGAGAAGATCGAGGGCAAGCCGATCTGAGCGTCGGTAGTCCTACCGCTGGCCGCGGGCCCGTCGCCCGGCGGCCTCATCGACCCACGCGATGCGCAAGGTGTTCGTCGCCCCCGGCGTGCCGAAGGGCACGCCCGCGGTGATCACGAGCCGATCGCCCGCCTTCGCGAACCCCTCGAGGTAGGCGACCCGGCAGGCGCGCCGGACCATGTCGGTGAAGTCCTGGGCGTCCTCCGTCGGCACCGAATGGACGCCCCAGGCAAGCGCGAGCCGGCGCGCGATCCCGACGATTGGCGTCAGCCCCAGGATCGGCACCTCGGGCCGTTCGCGGGAGGCCCTGAGCGTGGTGGAGCCGGTCACCGAATAGGTCACGATCGCCTTCGCCCGCACGGTGTGGGCGACTTGGCGGGCCGCCGCGGTGATGGCGTCGGCGCTCGTCGCCTCGGGATCGGCGTGGTCCACGTCCAGGAGCTGGCGGAAACGGGGGTCCTGCTCGACCCGCGCGATGATCCGGTCCATCATCGTGACCGCCTCCACCGGAAACGATCCGGTCGCGGTCTCCGCCGAGAGCATCAGCCCGTCGGCGCCGTCATAGACGGCCGTTGCCACGTCGGAGGCTTCCGCCCGCGTGGGGGCCGGGGCCTGACTCATCGATTCGAGCATCTGGGTCGCCACGACGACCGGCTTGCCGGCTCGACGTGTGGCGTGGATGACGCGTTTCTGGAGTCCCGGCACCTCCTCGGGCGCGAGCTCGACGCCGAGATCCCCGCGGGCGATCATGATCGCGTCCGAGAGCTCGACGATCTCGTCGAGGCGCTCGATCGCCGCCGGCTTTTCGACCTTCGCCATGACGCCGGCGCGGCCGGCCACCAGCTTGCGCGCCTCGGCCATGTCCTCGGCCCGCTGCACGAAGGACAGCGCGATCCAGTCCGCCCCGACGTCCAGCCCGAACTGGAGGTCACGCCGGTCCTTCTCGGTGAGGGCGGCGATGGGCAGGATCACGCCGGGAATGTTGACGCCCTTCCGGTCCGCGAGCGTGCCGCCGACGGCGACCCGGGTCTCGGCGAAGTCGGGGCCTGAGCGCTCGACCTTCAGGCTTATGCGGCCGTCGTCGAGGAGGAGCTCTGCCCCCGGCTGCAGTGCGGCGAAAACTTCCGCGTGCGGCAGGGACGCCCGACGCGCATCGCCCGGGTCTTGCGCGAGGTCGAGGCGCAACCGGGCGCCGGTCTTGACGGTCGTCTTGCCGCCTTTGAACCGCCCAAGGCGCAGTTTCGGCCCCTGGAGGTCGATCATCACCCCGACGGGGCGCCCGCATTCCGCTTCCTGGACGCGGATGGCGTCCACGAACGCCTTGTGCTCGGCGTGACTACCGTGGCTCACGTTGAGGCGGAAGACGTCGGCCCCGGCCTCGAAGAGCGCGCGGATCACCGCCGGGTCCGCGCTCGCGGGCCCCAGGGTGGCGATGATCTTGGCCTGTCGGCGGCGGCGCATGGATCACGCCGTCGCGCCCACCGCGGGGCTCCCCTTCACCGCCAACATGGCCCGGAAGTCGTTGACGTTGGTGTGCGTCGGGCCGGTGGTGACGAGGTCCCCGAGCGCCGAGAAGAAGCCATGTGCGTCGTGGCGTCCAAGGTGCGCCTCGGGGCTGAGTCCCTGCGCCCGGGCCCGGGCCAGGGTGTCGGGTGTGGCTATGGCCCCCGCCGCGTCGCTGCTGCCGTCGATCCCGTCGGTGTCGCAGGCGAGTGCGTACACCCCGGGTTCTTCGTTGAGCGCCAGGGCGAGGGCGAGGAGGAACTCGGTGTTGCGGCCACCGCGACCGTTCCCGGACAGCGTAACCGTGGTCTCGCCGCCGGAAAGGAGGACGCAAGGCGGCTCAGCAGGCTGGCCCTGGCGTGCGGCCTGGCGTGCGATCGCCGCGTGCAGGCGGCCGGCTTCGCGTGCCTCTCCTTCGATGCTGTCGCTCAAGATGAGCGGCGTGAACCCTTCCCGCCCCGCTCTTGCGGCGGCCGCCTCGAGGGCTCTCTGAGGCGTGGCGACCAGGTGGTACTCCGCTCGGCTGAGGCGGGGATCACCCGGCTTGGGCGTCTCGTCGCGGGCCGCCTTGAGATGAGCGGCCACCGCCGGGGGAGCCGCGACTCCGTAGCTCTTGAGCACGCCGACAGCGTCGTCGAAGGTGGTGGGGTCGGGAACCGTCGGGCCGGAGGCGATGACGGCGGGGTCATCGCCCGGCACGTCGGAGATGGCGAGCGTCACCGTCCGGGCCGGGGTCGCGGCGGCGGCCAGGCGGCCCCCTTTGATGGCGGAAAGGTGTTTGCGCACGCAGTTGATCTCGTCGATCGCGGCTCCGGAGCGGAGCAGAGCCTGGGTTACGGCCCGCTTATCCTTCAATGTGAGCCCTTCCGCCGGGAGGGCAAGGAGGGCGGAGCCTCCACCCGAGATGAGGCAGAGGACGAGGTCCTCGGGCGTGAGCCCGCGGACCATGGCGAGCATCCGCCGGGCGGCGGCGGGCGCGGACCGGTCGGGGACGGGGTGTGCCGCCTCGACGACCTCGATGTGGCGGGTGGGCACGGCGTGCCCCTGGGCCGTCACGACGAGCCCTTGCAACTCGCCGGGCCAATGCGCCTCGACCGCGGCCGCCATCGAAGCGGCTGCCTTGCCGGCGCCGACGACGACCGTCCGGCCCCTTACCGGCTCGGGCAGATGCGACGGGACGCAGCCTGCCGGGGCGGCCGCCGCGACCGCCTCGTCGAACAGGGCGCAAAGCAGGCGCCGAGAATGGGCTTCGCTGCCCAATGACCCACCCCACGTTGCGGGACACAACCTGCCACAGCTGCCTCGACCCGACCAGAGCCTTGGCTCACGCGGCGCGGCTCGCTTGACGGGCGAGGGCGATGCCGCCAAGCACGACCGCGATGCCCAGCGCCTGAAGGCCGCCCATAGGCTCGGCGAGCAAGATCCAAGCGAAGACCGCGGCAAGGATGGGTTGGGCGAGCAGGCTCACCGACGAGAAGGCGGCGGGGAGATGTGCGAGGGCGTAGGCGAGGAAGCCCTGGCCGCCGATCTGGGAGACCAACGCCAGCGCCAGCAGCACGGTCCAGCCCTCAAGCGTCACGGCCACAAAGCTCTCGCCGGACGCGAGCACCGCCGGCACGAGCGCGACTGCGGCGACGGTGGTGGTCCAGGCCATGACGGTTGCGGTCGAGAAGCGGCGGCGCAGGTCCTTTACGGTGAGGATGTAGGCGCCGTAGAACACGGCCGTGAGGACGCCCAGCCCGTCCCCGATGAGGTGGGAGCGCCCGAGCTTGAGGTCGGCGCCCGCCAGGATCGCGGTTCCCGCCAGCGCCATCACCAATCCGGCCAGGAACCGGGGGCCGAAGCGTTCGCGAAAGAGCAGCCAAGCGCCGAGGGTGACGATAATCGGCGACAGGTTGGCGAGAAGCGTCGAGTTGGCGACCGAGGTGAGCCGGATCGACCAGTGCCAGACGCCGAGGTCGCCGGCGAAGAACAGGCCGGCCAGCGCGAGCCGCGCGTAGTCGCCGGCGCCCTGCACACGACGGTCGCGCGCTTGCGGGCGCGGCTCCAGCCCTATCCACAGCACCAGGAAGGGGACGGCGAGGGCGAGCCTGTGGAACGCCGTGGCGGTGGGACCGAGCTCGCTCACGCGGACCAGGATGGGCGAGCAGGCAAGCCCGACGACCGCAAAGGCGAGAGCGGAAAGCCCTCGCCGATCGTGGGAGACGCGGGCGAGCGATGAAGGCGGGGTACCTTCCATCGCCGGTTTTATATGCGGTCTCCAGCGCTCCTGCCAGGGCCGCGGCCGGAAGGGCCGCGGAATCCCCGCTTCAGCCTGAGGGCGAGTCCGCTATAGTGGGCGGCCATGGACGAGACGGTCTCCGGCATCGCTCCCGGCGCCGCCTCGCTGATCGGGGACGACGACCCGCCCCCGTTCGAGCTGGGGAACCCGGAGGGAAATGCGCAGCTCCTCCTCCTTTGCGACCACGCAAGCCCGGCTGTGCCGGGGGTGATGGGGGGTCTGGGGCTCGACGAGGCCGTGCTCGGCGGCCACATCGGCTGGGACATCGGCGCCGGCGACGTCACCCGCGAGCTGGGGCGGCTCTTGGACGCCCCGGCCGTGCTCTCCGGCTACTCGCGCCTCGTGATCGACTGCAACCGCCGGCTCGGCGGCCCACAATCGATCCTCGCGGTGAGCGACGGCGTCCCCGTACCCGGCAACCAAGCGGTGGGGGCGGCGGAGGCGGCGGCGCGGGCGGAGGCCTTTTTCCGGCCCTATCACGATGCGGTCGCCCAAAGGATCGACGCGTTCCTCGCCCGCGGCGTAGTGCCAGCGGTCGTTGCCGTTCACAGCTTCACGCCGGTCATGAAGGGGGTCGAGCGTCCCTGGCATCTCGGCGTGCTGTGGGACCGGGACCCGCGGCTGGCACGGCCGCTGCTGGCCGAACTTCGGCGCGACCCGACGATTTCTGTCGGCGACAACCAGCCCTACTCGGCCGGAGAGCCCGAGGGGTACTCGATGAAGGTCCACGGGACGGGCCGCGGCCTGCCCCACGTCCAGATCGAGGTCCGGCAGGATCTCATCGACACCCGGCAAGGCGCGGTGGCGTGGGCGCGTCGCCTGGCGCCGGTCCTCGGCAGGGTGCTGGCCGAACGCTCGATCTATCGCGTGGAGCACGACTGACGATGGCTCTCAAGGAGCCCTCGCTGACCGTCGGAATCGAGGAAGAGTACTATCTGATCGACAGCGCGAGCCGCGACCTCGCCGCCGACCCGCCGGGCGCGATGATGGAGGGGTTGAGGGCGCTCCTCGGGGACCAGGTGACGAGTGAGTTCCTGCGCGCCCAGATCGAGGTGGAGACGCGGGTGTGCCGCACGGTCGGCGAGGCGCGGGCCGACCTTTACCGCCTTCGCGTTGCCGTGGCCGAGGTCGCCGCCCGGCACGGTCTGGCGCCGATCGCCGCCTCGACCCACCCCTTCGCCCGCTGGCAACAGCAGCATCACGTCGAGAAGGAGCGGTACCAAGTGCTGGCCCGCGACCTTCAAGCGGTGGCGCGGCGGCTCTTGATCTCCGGCATGCACGTCCACGTCGGCATCGAGGACGAGGATTTGCGCATCGACCTGATGAACCAGGCGGTCTACTTCCTGCCTCACCTCTTGTCCCTCACCACCTCGTCGCCGTTTTGGGGCGGTGAGGACACCGGCCTCAAGTGCTACCGCCTGACGGTGTTCGACGCCCTGCCGCGGACCGGGCTGCCCGAACGCTATGACAGTTACAGCGAGTACCAGCGCATGCTCGGCCAGCTTGTCGGCGCCGGTCTGATCGAGGACGGGACCAAGCTGTGGTGGGACATTCGGCCCAACGCCCGCTTCCCGACCCTCGAGATGCGGATCACCGACATCTGCACCTACGTCGAGGACGCGGTCACGGTGGCGGCGCTGTTTCAGTGCCTCTTGAGCATGCTTTTCCGGCTCAGGCGATTGAACCAGCGTTGGCGGATCTACCCGCGCATCCTCGTGCACGAGAACCGCTGGCGGGCGCAGCGCTATGGAATCGAGGGCGAGCTCGTCGACTTCGGCAAGGGCGAGCTGGTGCCTTATCGAAGCCTCTTGGAGGAGATCATTGAGCTGGTGCGCGAGGACGCCGAGCGGCTCGACTGTCTGGCCGAGGTCGAGCGCGCGCGCGACATCATCCGCCGCGGCACCAGCGCCGAGCGCCAGCTTAGGGCCTACAAGGCGGCCCTCGACCAGGGCGCCGACAAGGACGAGGCGCTGTCGGCCGTGGTCGATCTGTTGATCGCGGACACGGTCGCCGGCCTCGACGACGCGCGGGCCGGTTTGGAAATCGTCGGCGCGGATCCAACATGAGCGGAAGACCACCGAAGGACCAGGAACAAGCCATGGACGAGAGGACCCGAATCGAGATCGAGGCCGCCGTGCTGCGCCGGCTCGTTCACCACTTCCGCGAGCGCAGCGATGTGCAGAACATCGACCTCATGAACTTGGCCGGGTTCTGCCGCAACTGCCTGTCCAAATGGTACCGGGC
>JBHICW010000035.1:0-14032 GCA_046759785.1 Alphaproteobacteria bacterium | reverse complement strand
TCAGAGTGAGGGGGCGCCGACGTATCCCTTTCCTTTGCGACGAGGCACGAGAGAGTTCCTTTGCGACGAGGCACGAGAGAGCCCGCCTCGCACGGAGGGCGCCCGCCTCAAGATGGGCGCCTGGCCGACGCCTTCCTCGAGATGCTCGCGGCGGAGCGGGGGGCCGCCTCCCTCACCCTCGATGCCTACCGCCGCGACCTCGCGCACTTTGCGGCATTCCTCGCCGGGAGCGAGACGTCGCTCGCGGCCGCCGACACACAGGCCTTGAGGGCCTATCTGGCGACGCTCACCGCCGCGGGCATGGCGGCGCGCACGGCCGCCCGCCGGCTTTCGTGTCTGAGGCAGTTCTACCGGTTTCTCTTTGCGGAAGGGTTGCGGGGCGACGATCCCACCGCGGCACTGGAGGGGCCGCGGCGCTCTACCACCCTTCCGAAGCTCCTGAGCGAGAAGGAGGTCGACCGGCTCATTGCGGCGGCGCACGCCCAGCCCGGGCCGCAGGGGCTGCGTCTTGCCGCCCTGGTGGAGGTACTGTACGCGACCGGCCTCAGGGTTTCGGAGCTCGTCGGGCTCCCCCTGGCCGCGGTAGAGGAGGGCCGCCGCTTCCTCGTCGTTCGCGGCAAGAGAGGCAGGGAGCGCCTCGTTCCCCTCGGAGAGCCGGCCGACCGCGCCCTCGGCGCGTATCTCGAGGTGCGCGAGAGATTCCTCACCGGTCCGCGCCAGGCGCAGCGGCTCTTCCCCTCGCGCTCGGCCGTCGGTCATCTCACCCGCGAGCGCTTTGCGCAGATGCTCAAGACGCTCGCCGCCGCAGCAGGGATCGACCCCCAGAAGGTGTCGCCCCACGTGCTGCGACATGCCTTCGCGAGCCACCTCCTCGCCCACGGAGCGGACCTCCGGGCCGTCCAGAAGATGCTGGGCCATGCCGACATCGCCACGACGCAGATCTATACCCACGTGCTCGACGATCGCCTCAAGGCGACGGTGGGGAAGCACCATCCGCTCGCGCGGGAGCCGTCGGCGGGCCGGCGCTCCGGGGGTTGACAAGGCGCTTCCCGGCGCGGTGGTCACGCAGTGGACCGGCCCCGGGGCGTCCCGCGCCGCTTCGCGTCGTGGGGTTTGAGGACGTGAGGTCGTCATGAGCTTCAGGACCGTCGAGGAGGCACCGGTACGGTTGCACCGCAGCGAGCTGGCGGTGCCGGGAAGCCAGCCGCGGTTCTTCGAGAAGGCGGCCCGCTCAGAGGCCGACGCCGTGTTCCTGGACCTCGAGGATTCGGTGGCGCCCGAGGAAAAGGAAAGGGCGCGGAACAACGTCGTCGAGGCGGTCAACGATATCGACTGGGGCGACAAGACCTTGACCGTCCGGGTCAACGGCCTGGACACCTCGTACATGTATCGCGACATCATCGAGGTGGGGGAGAACGCGGGGTCCAGGCTCGACCTCATCATGGTGCCTAAGGTGGGCACGGCGGGGGACGTCTACGCGGTGGACGTGCTGCTCTCGCAGATCGAGGCGGCGAAGGGAATAAGCAAGCGGATCGGCCTGTCGCTCTTGATGGAAACGGCGCTCGGCGTCCAGAACGTAGACGAAATCGCGCGGGCGAGTCGGCGCACCGAGGCCCTCAACTTCGGGCCGGCGGACTATGCCGCGTCCACCGGGGCAAGGACCGTCGAGGTCGGCGCACTCCACCCCGACTACGCGGTGCTCACGGACCCCGACGCCTCGGGTGCGCGGGTGCTGCACGGGGGCGACATGTGGCACTACCCGCTGGCGCGTATGGTGGCGGCGGCCCGAGCCTCAGGACTCAGGCCCATCGATGGGCCTTTCGGCGACTATTCGGACCCGGAGGGGTTCCGGGTCGCCGCCGGGCGGGCCGCAGCCCTGGGGTGCGAGGGGAAATGGGCGATCCACCCCGCCCAGATCGCGGTGGCGAACGAGGTGTTCAGCCCCTCCGAGATCGAGGTGGAGAGGGCCCACCGAATCCTTGAGGCGATGGACCAGGCGCGGAAGGCGGGCGAGGGGGCGGCCTCGCTGGACGGGCGGCTCATAGACATCGCGTCGATCCGCCAGGCGCAACTGATCGCCCGCAAGGCCGAAATGATCCGTGCGCGCGCCTCGAGTTGACGGCTGCGGACGTTCGATGCGGGCGCTGACGTGGTCTTCTCGGCGCGATAGGTGAACGGATGAAGACGTTCCTGGACTTCGAAAGGCCCGTCGCCGAGCTCGAGGGCAAGATCCAGGAGCTCCGGCACCTGAGCGACGACAGCGGTGTCAACATCGTCGACGAGATCGGCAGGCTCCAGTCCAAGGTCGACCGGCTCCTGCGCCAGACGTACAGCAAGCTGACGCCCTGGCAGAAGACGCAGGTCGCGCGTCACCCGGAGCGGCCGCAATTCAGCCACTATGTCGAGCGCCTGATCGAGGACTTCACGCCCCTTGCGGGCGACCGCGCCTTCGGGGACGACCCGGCGATCGTCGGCGGGCTGGGGCGGTTCCGCGGCCGGTCGGTCATGGTGATCGGGCACGAGAAGGGTTCCGACACCGAGGAGCGCGTGAAGCACAACTTCGGGATGGTCTGTCCCGAGGGCTACCGGAAGGCCTCCCGGCTCATGCGCCTCGCGGACCGGTTCCGCTTGCCCGTCATCACGCTGGTCGACACGCCCGGCGCCTACCCGGGCGTGGGGGCGGAGGAGCGGGGCCAGGCGGAGGCGATTGCCCGAGCCATCGAGACCTGCCTTGCAGTCGGCGTGCCCTTCGTCGCGACGATTATCGGGGAGGGCGGCTCCGGCGGGGCCATCGCCATCGCCGTCGCCGATCGGATTCTCATGCTGGAGCACGCGATCTATTCGGTGATCTCGCCCGAGGGCTGCGCCTCGATCCTGTGGCGGAGCTCCGCCCACGCCGAGGAGGCGGCAGAGGCCCTTCGGCTCACCGCCCAGGACCTCATGAGGTTCGGCGTGATCGACCGGATCGTTCCGGAGCCTATGGGCGGCGCCCACCGCGACCACGACGCCGTGGTCGCCCGCCTCGGCGACGCCGCGGAAGAGGCGCTCGCGGAGCTTTCGGGACTCACGGCCGGCGAGCTCAGAAGCCGCCGGCGGAAGAAGTTCCTGGACATGAGCCAGGCGACACGCACCTGACGCCTCCGCCGTAAGGCGGCGCCGGTCTCCGGGGACGAGCGCCGCCTGGGGACGAGGAAGGCTCGCCGTCCCGGGCGACGGTCGGCCGCGATCCTCGCGGTTCCGTGCGTGCCTCAAGGAAGGTGGTGGGGAGAGACACCCATGTTCGACGTATGCGTCGTCGGGCACGCGACAAGGGATGTCATCCTTCTCGGTTCCAGCAGGGGCGAGGAACTGCCCGGCGGGACCGCGAACTACACCTCGCTGGCCCTTCGACGATTGGGCCTCGCCGTCGCCCTGGTGACGAAGCTCAAGCCCGACGACGACGCCCTTGTCGCCGAGCTCCGGAGGGACGGGGTCGCTGTCGACGTGAAGGCGAGCCCGGCGACGACGACGTTTGAGAACTTGTACCGCCAGGACGATCCCAACGCCCGGGTCCAAACGGTCACCGCCGTCGCCGCCCCGTTTTCCCCGGAGGACGTCCAGGCGATCAGCGCCCGGGTCGTTCATGTGGGCTCCCTCACGAACCGGGACGTCACCCCGGCCGTGCTGAGGGAGGCGCGCACGCGGGCCGGGCTGGTGTCCTTGGACGTCCAGGGCCTGGTCCGGGAGGTCATTGAGTGTGCGGTCCGGCAAGGGGACTGGCCGGAGAAGGAGGCGGGGCTCGCTCATATCGACATCGTCAAGGCGGACGAGACGGAAGCCGCGCTGCTTTCCGGGGCGAGTGAGCCCGAGGAGGCTGCCCGAAGGCTCGCCGACCTCGGGCCGAAGGAGGTGATCATCACGATGGCGAGCCGTGGGTCGCTGGTCCTGGCAGGTGGGCGGCTCTCAAGGATCCCGGCCTTCCCACCGAAGACGATCGTCGACCCCACCGGGTGCGGAGACACCTACGTCGCCGGCTATCTCTTCCAAAAGCTCAAGGGGCGGGAGGTGGAGGAGGCGGCCCGCTTCGGCGCCGCGCTGGCGACCCTGAAGCTTGAGCATTTCGGCCCCGTCCGCGCGCGGGCCGAGGAGGCCGCGGCGCTGGCAGTGCGGGGCTGAAAAAGAAAAAGGAAAGAAAAAGGGGACATTCTACTTTTTCAGCTTTTTCGCTCGTCACTCCCGTTTCTCGTCCCCGTGGCCGTCTTAACGACAGCGAGCGGCGAAAAAGTAGAATGTCCCCTTTTTTGTGTCCCCCTTTTTTGCCTCTGGTGCCTGCCTTTCGCGCCCAGCCGGGCCTTGTCAGAGGACCTTGTCGAGGTGGTGGATGAGCCGGTCGACCTCTTGCGCCGTGTTGTAGTGGGCCATGCTCATCCGTACGACCCCGTTCTGCGGCAACAGGCCGAGGTCGCGGATGAGGCGGTGGGCGTAAAAGTCGCCGCTGCGGATGGCGACCCGGTGGGCCTCGAGGAGCGGCGGAATCTCGGCGGAATCGCGGCCTTCCACGACGAACGAGAAGGTGGGCACGCGGGTGTGCGCCTCGCCCGTCGCCCGGCCGATGAGCCGCACGTTCGGGCGCGAGGTGAGGAACTCTGCAAGGCGTGTCGCGAGGGCCTCCTCGTGCGCGGCAATGAGCTCGAAGGTGCGCTCGAGCCGGGCGCGGAGGTCGAGGTTCGTCTTCGCAAAGTGGTGCCGATAGAGGGCGTCGAAATAATCGACGATCCCTCTCGAGCCCGCGGTGAGCTCGTGGTTGACCCCGCCCGGGACGAGCTTGAGCGGGATGTCGTCCTCGCCGATGAAGTAATGGTTCTGCCCCCGGGCCCGGAGCAGATGCTCGCGCTTCCCGTACAGGAGCCCGAGGTGCGGCCCGTAGAGCTTGTAAAGGCTCAGGGCGTAGAAGTCGACGTCAAGCGCCTTCACGTCGACCTGACGATGAAGCGCGTAGTGGACCCCGTCCACGCAGACGACGGCGCCGGCCTCATGGACCTTACGCGTAATCGCGCCGACGTCGTGGATCGAGCCCAAGATGTTCGAACAATGCGTGAAGCAGACGAGCCGGGTGCGTTCGGTAAGCAGGCGATCGAGCTGATCCACCTCGAGCTCGCCTGAGAGCGGGTTCACGCGCCACTCCTTCACCTTCACCCCGAACTCCTCGAGCCGGCGCCAGGCGCCGTTGTTCGCCTCGTGGTCCTGGTTGGTGGCGATGAGCTCGTCACCGGGACGGAACCACGGCCTGAGCGCCTGGGCGAGGACGTAAATGTTCATCGTCGTCGACGGCCCGACGACGACCTCCTCCGGGTCTGCGTTGATCATCGCCGCCATCAGCCTTTGCGCGGCCTCGATGCGCTCGGTGGCGAGCGCCGAGGCGTCGTAGGACGCGCCGGGCTGAACCTGGGTCTCGGCCAGATAGGCGCGCACCCGGTCGATCACGTTGCGCGGCACCAGCGTGCCGCCGGCGTTCTCGAAGAACGTCCAGTCCCCGGCGAGGGCAGGGAAATGGCTGCGCACGAAATCGAGGTCAAGGGCGTTGGCTTGGGGCATGGTGCCGTCGTTGTTCGCCTGGTGGAGATGAACGCGCCGGTCAGCCAGTGGCTCCCGGCCCAGGCCGAAACCCAAGGGACTGGCAAGGGGAGGAAGGCGGCCATGGGACGTAGCTCTGGCGGGCCGGCCTCGGGCACCGCTTCCTCGGCGCGGAGCCAGGTCTCACGCGACCCGGCCGTGGCAGTGCTTGTACTTCCTTCCTGATCGGCAGGGGCACGGCTCGTTCCGCCCGACCTTGCCCCAGGTGGCAGGCTCGTCCGCCACCCGCGCGCTGGGGCCCCCGCGCACGAGGGCGGGCCTTGGCCGGGGCGGCGGGGCGGCGGCCCGATCCTCCCCGTCCACCGGGTCCGGCCGGCTTTCGCGCAGCCGCTGCGGCGGGCGCTGGGCCACCAGCGCCTGCGGCGATTCGATCCGGAGTTCCAGGTGAGAGAGCACCATGGTGACCGTCTCGCGCAGATTCGCGAGCATCGCCTCGAACAGGTTGAACGCCTCACGCTTGTACTCGTTCAAGGGATCCCGCTGGCCGTATGCCCGGAGACTGATGCCCTGCCGGAGGTGGTCGAGCGACAGCAGGTGGTCGCGCCACTTCTGGTCCAGGATCTGGAGCAGCAGGCCCTTCTCGGCCAGCCGCCAGAGCTCGGCTCCGTACTGGGCCACCTTCTCGGCGATCTTGCGGTCCGAGGCCTCGGTGACGCGTTGACAGATCTCCTCGTCGGCGATTCCTTCCTCCTTGGCCCAGTCGGCGACGGGAAGGTCGAGGGCGAGCACCCGCCGGACGTCGGCGTGGAGAGCCTGCACCTCCCACTGCTCGTGATACGACTTCTCGGGGATGAAGCGGGCGACCATGTCGTCCGTTACCTGGTGGCGCATGTCGGTGACCGTGTCCGAGACGTCGGTCGCGCGCATGAGCTCGACCCGCTGCTCGTAGATGACCTTGCGCTGGTCGTTCATCACGTCGTCGAACTTGAGGAGGTTCTTGCGGATCTCGAAGTTGCGCGCCTCGACCTTCTGTTGGGCCTTCTCGATTGCCTTGTTGATCCACGGGTGGACGATCGCCTCGCCTTCCTCGAGCCCCAGCTTGCGGAGCATGCCGTCCATCCGCTCGGACCCGAAGATGCGCATGAGGTCGTCTTCGAGCGACAGGAAGAACTTCGACATGCCGGGATCGCCCTGCCGCCCCGAGCGGCCGCGCAGCTGGTTGTCGATGCGCCGGGCCTCGTGGCGCTCGGTCCCGATCATACAGAGACCGCCGGCCTCGATTACCCGACGCTTCGCCTCCTCCACCTCCGCCCGGATCCTGGCGATGCCCCGCTTGCGTTGGTCCTCGTCGTCGCCGTCCCTGAGCTCCTCGGCGATCCGCATGTCGGGGTTGCCGCCCAGCTTGATGTCCGTGCCGCGCCCCGCCATGTTGGTTGCGATCGTCGCCGCGCCCGGACGGCCGGCCTGAGCGATGATGTGCGCCTCTTGCTCGTGGTAACGGGCGTTGAGCACGTTGTGGGGGATCTTCCGTTTCTTGAGGAGCGCCGAGAGCACCTCGGACTTCTCGATGCTCACCGTGCCCACGAGCGTCGGCTGGCCCCGCCGGTGGCAGTCCTCGATGAGCTCGACGACCGCCGCCAGCTTTTCCTTGGCCGTGCGATAGACCTCGTCGTCCACGTCCTCGCGGATGCAGGGCAGGTTGGTGGGGATCTCCACGACTTCGAGATTGTAGATGTCCCCAAACTCGGCGGCTTCGGTGACTGCGGTCCCCGTCATCCCGGCGAGCTTAGGGTAAAGGCGGAAGTAGTTCTGGAACGTGATGGAGGCAAGCGTCTGGTTCTCGCTTTGGATGGACGCGTTCTCTTTGGCCTCGAGCGCCTGGTGAAGGCCGTCGGAGTAGCGCCGGCCTTCCATCATCCGGCCGGTGAACTCGTCGATGATGACGACCCGGTCGTCCTTGACGATGTAGTCCGTGTCGCGCTCGAAGAGCTTGTGCGCCCGAAGCGCCTGGTTGACGTGGTGGACGATGGCGACGTTGTCGATGTCGTAGAGATTCTGGCTCTTGACGAGCCCGGCCTGGCGAAGCGTCCCCTCTATCTTCTCCGCCCCGGCTTCGGTCAGCGTGACGGTTCGGGCCTTCTCGTCCTTCTCGTAGTCGTCCTCCTTGAGCCGAGGGATGAACCTGTCGATCCGCCGGTAAAGCTCGGAGCTGTCTTCCGCCGCGCCCGAGATGATGAGCGGCGTCCGCGCCTCGTCGATGAGGATGCTGTCGACTTCGTCGACGATGGCGTAGTTGAAGCGACGCTGGACCATGCTCTCCAGCGTGAACTTCATGTTGTCGCGGAGGTAGTCGAAGCCGAACTCGTTGTTGGTGCCGTACGTGACGTCCGCCGCGTACTGCTCGCGCCGCTCGTCGTCGCTGAGGCTGTGGACGATGCAGCCGACGCTGAGGCCCACGAACTTGTAGATGGCCCCCATCCACGCGGCGTCGCGCTTGGCGAGGTAGTCGTTCACCGTCACGATGTGCGTGCCCTTCCCCTCCAGGGCGTTGAGGTAGATGGGGAGCGTGGCCACGAGGGTCTTGCCTTCGCCGGTCTTCATTTCGGCGATCTGGCCGCGATGCAGCACGATCCCGCCCATGAGCTGGACGTCGAAGTGGCGCTCGCCCAGGGTGCGTTTGGCAGCCTCGCGCACGGTGGCGAAGGCCTCGACGAGGAGGTCGTCGAGGGGGGCGCCGGCGGCCAGGCGCTCGCGGAACATGTCCGTGCGGCTCTTCAGCTCGTCGTCGGACAGTGCCTCGAGCTCGGGCTCCAAGGCGTTGATCGCCTTGACCGGCTTTTCGAGACCCTTGAGGATTCGATCGTTGGCGGTGCCGAAAACGCGCTGGGCCAGGGCGCCGAGCATGAGCTACCTCTGCCGGTGAAGTTGGGCCGAAGGGCAGAACTTCCGGCCCCGTCGCCAGAGATAAGCAACGGGGCTCTCGCTGTCAACGACGGCCCCCTGGCGCCTGCCGGCTCTCCGTTCTTGTCCGGGGGGCCGCGATGTGCATGATGCCGACGGAGATTGGCCCCGGCCTCGGCGGACGTGGAAGCCGGTTCGCGGGCGGGTTGGACAACGAACCAAGGATGCGCAACATGGTTGACCTTGCCTTCAAGACCCTCGCGTGTGCGGGGGTCGTCGCGATCACCCTGGGTCTTGCACTCGCCCCGGCCCGAGCCCAGACCGTCCCGTCCTTCGACGCGGAAGGCGACCCTATCGTCGCCCGCGTGAACGGCCAGGAGATCCACCGGTCGGACGTGCTCGCCGCGATCGAGAGGCTGCCGGCCCAGTACCAGCAGGTCCCGCTGGCGCAACTCTACGACCCCATTGTCGACCAGCTCATCAGCAACAAATTGCTCGTCATCGAAGGGCGGGCCCAGAAGCTCGACCAGGACGAGGGGCTTAAGCGCGAGCTAGCCCGCATCGAGGAAGGGCTCATCGTCCGGCTCTACGTGTCCCGCGAGATTGCGGTCGTGGTGACCGATGACGCCCTTCGCGTCCGCTACGAGGACCTGGTGCAAGAGAGCTCCGCGCGCAAGGAAGTGAGCGCGCGGCACATCCTGGTGCAGAGCGAAGTGGAGGCCCGAGCCATCATCGCCGAGCTCGAGGCTGGCGCTGACTTTGCCGAGCTCGCCCAAGCCCGGTCGATCGGTCCGTCTTCCTCCGCGGGAGGTGACCTCGGTTACTTCCGCCGCGGCGAAATGGTGCCGGAGTTCGCCGAGGCGGCCTTTTCCATGGAGGTCGGCGACATCTCCGAGCCTGTTAGGACGCCGTTCGGTTGGCACGTCATCAAGGTGGAGGACCGCCGCACCGCCCAGCCGCCTAGCTTCGAGGAGGTTGCGGGGCAGCTGCGCGAAGAACTGTCGGGGGACGTCGTCGCCGTGATCCTGGAGAGGCTGCGCGGCGAGGCGCGGATCGAGCGCTTCAACCCGGACGGATCGCCGCGGGCCGATTGACGGGCGCTCGTCGGCGGAGAGTAATGGGCACCATGGGTGCGGGGCCCAGGGACGGCCGGCCGCAGGTCTCACCGTTGGCGCCCGAAGGCTTTCCCCCTATGCCGCCCGTGGCTGGGGTGGGGCTCGGGGCCGCCGCCTCTGGCGTGCGCTATCGCGGCCGCGACGACCTGCTGTTCGTGAAGCTCGCGCCGGGCACCTCGGTCGCCGGCGTCTTCACCCGGTCGAGGACCGCGTCGGCCCCAGTGGCCTGGTGCCGGCAGGCCCTCTCCGGGGGTCGGGCCCGCGGGCTGGTGGCGAATGCAGGGAACGCCAACGCCTTCACCGGCGCCGCCGGCGACGCCGCCGTAGGTCGCACCGCCGAGGCGGCTGCACGCCTCATCGACTGCCGCCCTTGTGAGGTCTTCATCGCCTCCACGGGTGTCATCGGTGAACCCCTTTCCGACCGCCGGATCACGCAAGCGCTCCCCGTCCTTTATCGCTGCCTCGGCCCCGATCGCTGGGAGGCAGCGGCCGGTGCGATCATGACCACGGACACCTTCCCCAAGGGCGCGACACGGCAAGCGACGCTGGGGCGTGCGACCGTCACGATCAACGGGATTGCCAAAGGCTCGGGCATGATCGCCCCCGACATGGCGACGATGCTTGCTTTCCTCTTCACCGACGCCGCCATTCCGGCTTCGGTCCTCCAGACTCTGCTCGCGCGTGCGGTTGAGCGCTCCTTCAACGCGATCACGGTGGACGGCGACACCTCGACGAGCGACACGGTGCTGCTGTTCGCCACCGGCCAGGGGCCGCGCCACCCCCCGGTGCGGCGGCCGGGGGAGGCGCGGCTCAAACCCTACCGCGAAGCCCTCGAGGCGGTGTGCCGGGATCTCGCCCATCAGATCGTGCGCGACGGGGAAGGGGCGCAACGGTTCGTCACCATCACGGTGACCGGGGCGGCCTCGAAGCGCGCGGCCAGAAGGATCGGCCTTACGGTCGCCAACTCCCCCCTGGTGAAGACCGCGATCGCGGGGAGCGACCCCAACTGGGGCCGCGTGGTCGCCGCCGTGGGCAACGCGGGCGAGAAAGTCGACCCCAGACGCCTCACCATCCGGATTGGCGGTGTCCTTGTGGCGGCCGACGGTGCCGTCCACCCGGACTACACGGAGGCGGCCGCCGCCGCCCACATGAGGGGCCGGGACATCGCGATCGATGTCGACGTAGGCGTGGGGCGCGGCCGCGGCGTGGTGTGGACGTGCGACCTCACACACCGCTACATCGACATCAACGCCGACTACCGGAGCTGACGGCAAATATGCCGATCGAGCGCCTGACCACCAAGCGCCTGATCGTTAGGCGTCTCTTCCCGGAAGATGCCGCCGACGTCCAGCGGCTGGCCGGCGACTGGGAGGTGGCCCGGACTCTCGCGCGCGTGCCGCATCCCTATGAAGACGGCATGGCGGAGCGGTGGATCGAGTCTGTAAGCAACGGATTTGAGACGGGTGAGAGTTACGTGTTCGCGATTGAGCGTCGCCGGGACGCGAGGTTTCTCGGCATCATCAGCCTCGAGCGCGGCGACGGCGGCGAGTACATGCTCGGTTACTGGCTCGGCCGGCCCTACTGGAGACATGGGTATATGTCCGAGGCGGCAATGCGCGTTCTGCGCTTCGGGTTCGAGGAGTGCGACATGACGCGCATCGTCGCCACGGCGCAGCCAACGAACCTAGCCTCGATCGCGGTACTGACCAAGCTGGGCATGATCGTCCAAGGCCGGGCAATAAAGGACCTTCCCGCGCGTGGGGAGCGGCTTCAGGTGGTGCTTTTCGCGTGCGACCGAGAGATTGACGCGACCAACGCCTGTGGTTGAGCCAAGGCCCGTGGTGCTGGTCGCGGCTGTGGCGCTCATCGACGGCGACGGCCGCGTGCTGCTTGCCCAACGGCCCCCCGGAAAGGCGATGGCGGGCCTCTGGGAGTTCCCCGGCGGCAAGGTCGAGGCGGGGGAGAGCCCCGAGGCCGCGCTCATCCGCGAGCTCAAGGAGGAGCTCGGCATCGACGTGTCGGCCAACTGCCTCGCGCCGCTCTCTTTCACCTCGCACCGCTACGACGAGTTTCATCTCTTGATGCCCCTCTTCGTCTGCCGGGTGTGGGAAGGCACGATGCGGCCGAAGGAGGACCAAAAGGTCGCCTGGGTCAGGCCGGCACGGTTGGGGGACTACCCCATGCCCCCGGCGGACAGGCCGCTCGTCGCCGCGCTCCGCGACGTTCTCTAACGGACGAGCCCGGATCTCGCCGCCGGCTTCGCAAGGGAAGGCCGTAGCCTCGGTCCGGCCTGGAGATCCGCCGTTGGTTTGGTTGTGGATCTAAGCCGTCGGGGCGTTTGTGGCGCGCGACGGTCAGCGGCCGGGTTTGTCTGCTCCGAGGGCGGCGGCGAGACCCACCTGGCCGCTCCCTCTTCGCGCCGCCTTCTGCTGCGACTCGTGCGGGGCCCAGCCGGTGAGGTAGAGGACCTCGAAGGTGGCCGGGACCCGACCGGCGGTATCGGCGAACTGGTCCCGGTAGGCGGCGGCCGCGGCGAACAGGGTCGAGCGCCGGGTGAAGCCCTTGCGCCGCTCGCCCATCACGTTGGTCTCGCCCATGCCCCGGAGTTCGCGCATGAGCGTGAGCGCGTCCGCGTAGGTGATCCTGATGCGGTCGATGTCCACGACGGGCAACGCGAACCCCGCCCTTTGCAGCAACATGCCGGCGTCCCTGACGTCGACGAAGGGCGACACGCGCGGGCTCACGCCGCCTTCCTCGTCGAGCTCGGCTCGGGCGAGGGCCTGGCGGAGCTCCCACAGGGTCTCGCCACCGAGCGTCGCGGCGAGGAACAGCCCGTCCGGGCGGAGCGCCTCGCGGATCTGGATCAACGCGCCGGGCAGGTCGTTGACCCAGTGGAGGCTCAAAAGGCTTGTGACGAGGTCGAAGCTCGCCGGCGCGAAGGGGAGGACCTCTTCGTCGGCGACGAGGCGGAGGCCCTTCGCGTGCTCCAGCATCTTTCGCGACAGGTCCGCCTGCACCAGCCGCTTGACGCCGCCGCGCTCGTCTAGGGCCTTGCCCAGTTGACCGTCGTGGCAACCGAGGTCGAGCGCGACAGGAAAGCGGCGGTTGATATCGGCGAGGCGGTCGGCCAGGCGGTCCGCGACCTCGCTGAGCAGGAAGTCGTGCTCCGCAAGGGTCGCCGCGGTGCGGTCGCGCCGGCGCCTAAGGGCGTGGCGGTCGAACACGAGGGCGCCGTCGGACATGCCCGGAATATGGGCCTGATCGGCGCGTTCGAGAAGGGTCTGGCGGCCCTCAGCGTCTCCTAAGCCCGACTGCGGGCCCGGTTCAGGGCCCGGGCCGGGGATGCGGGGGGCGCCGTTGCTCGGGCGGGTTGATTGCCGTCTGCCGCCGATCCCGCGGTTTGCCGCCGGCACTTGGGGCCGGCGGTCCTCACCTTCCTGCGCAGCCTCGTCGCCCCCGGCGGCCCCGGGGCCGCCAAGATATGGGAGCCGAAAGACGGGCCGCGAAGCGAGTACGGGAGCCGGCAGCAAAACCTGTCTTAGTTGTCACCGCATTCCCCCGAAGACGGAAGAATGTTACCGGCGCTCGAAACACAAACGATTGATCTCAAACGGAAAGTTCAGCTTCCGTTGCTGCGCGGATAGTTGGATTTAAGACAAGCCGACTCTCGAAACCCCTCCCAACTCGCCTCCTCTACATTGACCTCGTAGGCCGACTACACCCTGCGACAGAGGAGCACGTCCATGATCGTAAAGGTATCCCGCTGCACAGACTGCGGCGTCGAGACAGTGCCGTTCTTCGGCTTTCCGGTCCCGTGCGAGCGCTCGGTGGACGGCGACCATCACCACGTCGTAGTCCGCGAACAGAGCGGCGACTTGGTGGCAGCCCGGCTTTGGGACGCCTACCAAGCTGTCCCCTCGTTCGATCAAGCGGCTTTCGCTCGCCACGCTGGGCCCGAAGCGCGGGCGCTCCTTGAGCTCGGGGCGCTGCTTTACTCTTAAGGGGTTCACCCGTCGGAGACACCAGTCGTCGGAGACGGGCGTGCCGCCGCGTCACCGGCGACGGCACCGAGAATGGCTTGGTCCTACCGTGTTTGGCATGGCGGGCGGCCGTTCTCCACCACCAGGCGCAAGCCCAGCCCGGCGACGAGGCCTCCGAATATGTGGCGGGGCGCTAGGTACGGACAGCAGGGGACTAGGCACCGGCCAACGCCGACTCACCCCTTGCAGGCCTCGGTCTACAACTTTGAGGGAGTTGAGGCCCAGGCTTGTCTGTGGAGCTCGGGGTAGCAGTGAGCATAGGCCGATAGCGACGACGGTTCCGTTGTCGCGTTCAAGGAGGGGACACCCATGAACCTTTTGACTGCTTTGGCCACATCCGCGGGCCTTGGCGCCGTCTTCTACGTCATTATGCATGCGGCGGCACGCGGGATACCCGAGGCGAACTGGCTCATGCGGATTGGC
>JBHICW010000034.1:0-14250 GCA_046759785.1 Alphaproteobacteria bacterium | reverse complement strand
TCGACATTTCCAAGACGGACCCATGGGCAGCCAGCGTTCCCGCCTCATCCGGACCACAAGGCGGCTGTGGCCGAGCACATCGGCGGAGAAGATAGCGGCGAGCTTGCGTCTGACGCCCTGCGGTACCGCGGGAGCCTCCTCCCCGACGGGAGCGCCCTGTCGATCACAGCTTAGCCGGGAGTCCGCCGATGGTAAGAACGAGCGACGTTCAGCAGTCCACTTTTAGCTGGGAAATAGCCGACTGGGGACCCAAGACCTAGCAGCAGGTTGCGGCCCTTGGTACCGGCTCTGAGGCCAGACTTCGGCTCGACCGACGCCGGATCGTCGTCACGTCTTTGTGCCAGCCGTGGGTTACTTCTCTGCGACGATGGGCCAGAAAAGGGTAACCAAAGACCGTTAAGGCTGAACGTCGCACTGAAAAACGCGCCTGAGTTCGGGGTCGTGGAAAACCTCAAGCGCCGGCCGGCGCCTAGAGGCCGTAGCGGCTCCACAGCGACCGGGCCTCGAGCTCCCATAGGAGCGCGGACGCCCAGTCGGCGGGCGAGACCGCGACCCCCTCGACCCCCAGCCGGCGGCGCAGCCAGGGGCGCGGTGCGCCAATGAGGCGCAACTTCACCTTGTCGCCGTAGCGGGCCCGCATCACCGACCTCAAGTCGCCGATGCCGTCGACGAAGCCAAGCTCCTTGGCTCGCCGGCCGGTCCAGAACTCGCCGGTGAAGACCTCCGCCTCGTCGGCCACCAGCCGGCCCCGCCGGCGCTCGCGCACCAGCCCCTTGAAGCTGTCGTGGATGTCGCTCTGGATCGTCTTCAGCCGCGCCACCTCCACCGGGTCCTCGGGCAGGAAGGGGTCGAGCATCTTCTTCTTGTCCCCGGCGGTATGGACCCGCCGCGCGATGCCGAGGCGCGTGATGGCCTCGTCGAAGCCGAAGCTCGCGGTGATCACGCCGATGCTGCCGATGATGGAGCATTCGTGCGCGAAGATCTCGTCGCCGGCGCAAGCGAGCCAGTAGCCGCCCGAGGCCGCCACGTCCTCGGCGAAGGTGTAGACCTTCACATCCTTCTCGGCGGCGAGCACTCTGACACGCTTGTAAATCAGCGCCGCCTGCACCGCCGAGCCGCCCGGGGAATTGATCGAGAGCGCCACCGCCCGCACGCCGCGCATCGAGAAGGCGCGCTCGATGCCCGACGCCACGCCGGCCAGCGTAAGCCCCCGCGGGAAGGGCCCGAATCCGCCGAGGACGCCGCTCAGGCGCAGCACCGCCACCACCGGCGCCGACTGGCGGAATAGGGATCGGGTGACGAGAGAATGGAGCTTCATGAGTTTCGGTCCGGCCTCGTGCACAACCCGCTCCTTGCCCCCTCACAGTGACAAGGGGGAGGCGGTCCTGAGCACCGCCTCGGCCGCTTGCGTATAGTCTCCGTCCGGGCGGTGGAGAACAAGGCCCGCGGCCAGCTTCAAGGGTGTCAAGACCCCCTTCCGGGCGCTAAGGATGACGCGTTTCGCGGGCTTGCTCCTCGAGCCGTCGGGCCAGAGCGGAAAGACGACGATTTCGCCGCCGTACGTGCGGACCGCCGAAATAAGGTCGTCCAGCCGATCGGCTCGGTGGATCAGGGTGACGCTGCCGCGCGCGCGGACCATCCGGAAGCAGAAGGCGACCCACTCGCCTAAGCCCGGACCTTCCTCGACGGTGGCGGCACTGTTCGAGGGGTCGGCGGAGGCGTACGCCCGGTGAGGATCGAGGTGGGGCGGGTTGGCCATGACGTGATCGAAGCCCGAAGGCGCGAGCCGGGACGGCGGCCGGGCGAGGTCGCCCGTCAGAATCTCGACGCGGTCGGAAAGCCCGTTCAGCGCCACATTCTCGGCCGCTACCCGCACCAGCTCCCGCTCGCACTCGACGCCGACGACCCGGCAGCCCGGCACGCGGGCCGCGAGGCAGAGCGCCGCGGCCCCGACCCCGGCACCGACGTCGAGGACACGCTCGCCGGCCCGGGCGGGCACGGCGGCCGCGAGGAACACGGGGTCGATCGCGACGCGGTAGCCGACGGCGAACTGGCAAAGCCGCACGCGGCCGCCCAAAAGCCCGTCCTCGGTAATTGCCTCAGCCGTCGCCATACGGTTCGCCGGCCGCGTCGAGCACCCCTTTCGCCCGCACACAGTCCTCCTCCCGCACCATGAGACGCCGCTGGATCGCGATCACGCTGCCCTCCGCCACGCTGGTATGAGTGTCGAAGACCACGGCCTCGATGGCGGCGTCCGCGAGCAGAGCCACCAGCCAGGACAGCAGCACCGGGTCGTTGGTACGCAAAAGCTCGACCATGGCGAAACGCCCGTATCTGGCCCACCGCCGCTCCGATAAGCTTGCGCGGCGGTTAACCGCCCCTCTATGCTTACCGCGGCGGATAGACACGTCAAGAGAGGGATATGGCGTCGGACGTCGCCGTTGGCGTGGATGAGCGTGCAAAGGCGGCACGGGCGAGCCTTGAGCGGCTTCAGGCCCTGGTGGCGGAGGACCTGGGCGCCGTCAACGGCGTCATCCTGGACAAGCTCCAGAGCCCCGCCACCCTCATTCCGCAGCTCGCCGGCCACATCATCGCGGCCGGCGGCAAACGCATTCGCCCCATGCTCACCCTCATCGCCGCCCGGCTCTGCGGCTACCGGGGCACCCGCCACATAAATCTTGCCGCCTGCGTGGAGTTCATCCACACCGCTACCCTGCTCCACGACGACGTGGTCGACGAGAGCGTCCTCCGGCGGGGCAACGCCACGGCCAACGCGCTGTGGGGCAACAAGCCCAGCGTGCTGGTGGGCGACTTCCTTTTTAGCCGGTCGTTCCAGCTCATGGTCGGCGACGGATCGCTCGACATCCTCCGGATCCTCTCCGACGCCGCGGCGGTGATCGCCGAGGGCGAGGTCATGCAGCTCGTGATCTCGCAGGACACCGAGACCGACGAGGAGGCGTACCTCAAGGTCATCTCGGCCAAGACGGCCAAGCTCTTCGCCGCCGCCTGCCGGCTCGGCGCCGTTGTCGCCGACCGACCGGAAGACGAGGAGCTGGCTCTCGAGCGGTACGGGACGAACGTCGGCATCGCCTACCAGCTCGTCGACGACGCCCTCGATTACGTGGCCCGGCAGGTGGAGCTCGGCAAGACAGTCGGCAACGACTTCCAGGAGGGGAAGATCACTCTCCCTGTCGTGCTGGCCTACCGGCGGGGGGACGAGGAAGAGAGGCGATTCTGGCGCCGTACCCTCGAAGAGGGTGGGCAGGCGGACGGCGACTTCCGCAAGGCGGTGGCGCTCCTCGGGCGGCACGGCGCCCTCACCGAGACGGTGGAACGGGCGCGGCGCTATGGGGCTGAGGCGCGCGAGGCGCTCTCCGTGTTCGCGGCAGGAGAAGAGAAGGCCGCGCTCCTGGACGTCGTCGACTTCTGCATCGACCGCGCCTACTAGGCAGGCCCGTTTCCTCCGGCACCCTCAGGCGCCAAGGGGAAGCGGCGATCCGCTGACTCCGCAGGGCGGACCTCATGTCAGAGGTGCCGTATGATTGCAAAGGCTCGTGCTGGAGAGCGCAGAGCGCGTCACGACGGAGGTCAGGCCGTCGCCGCCCGCGCGGGACAGGGCCGGCCGCTTGCGGGACCGGGGCGTTGGCGGTATAACCCCGCTTCCGTCGGAGTGTAGCTCAGCCTGGTAGAGCACCGTCTTCGGGAGGCGGGGGTCGGTGGTTCAAATCCACTCACTCCGACCATTCTTCGGCTTCGGCGCACAGGCCGCCCCGGCCCCGGGACTTCCGATCGAGCGGCCGAGCGCGGGAGCGGCGCGCCTGGGCCGGCGCGCGCCGGCCTGCGTTTCAAGGAGCCAGCCCATGCCCACTGCGATCAAGACTGTGACCCTCCACGAGCCCGCCACCGATCACGGCACCGTCCTGAAGCCCGAGGAGGCGGCACTGATCGTCGATGTGGAGGGCGCGCCCAAGCTGTTGCTCCCCCACTTCGACGAAGAGGAGGACGTGCCGCGCCTGTTCCTGCTGCTTGCCGCCGTCTCCGTCAAGATGGCCGACGACGAGTGGGTCGAGGAGATGATCGAGGAGGCCTTCGGCGACGAATCTTAAACACCTCCCTTAAACCCCTCACCGCCCGCTCACGCAAGCTTGATTTGCCGCCTCGGCGGGTACGTCCGAGACTGACGCGCAACGCAGCCTCAAACCTGCGGGAGTGAGTGCAATGCAGACTCAATCCTCCTCGCGGCATCGGCTCGCCGCGCTCAGCGCCTTGCCCGTCCTGGTGCTCGCGCTGGCCATGGCGGCGGGTGTGGCGCTGGCCCTTCCGGGCTCATGGACGTACGAATGGCCGAAGACCGATTTCTCGAAGCACTCGGTCGACCTCGACGAGATCTTGTCGGGCGGTCCACCCAAGGACGGCATTCCTTCGATCGACCACCCGGCGTTCCTACCGCTGAGCGAGGTGACCGACCTTCCCGACCGCGAGCCCGTGATCGGCTTCCAGGTGGGTGACGACGTCCGCTGCTATCCCCTGCGGATCTTGATGTGGCACGAGATCGTCAACGATACGGTCGGCGGCTTACCCGTGGCCGTCACCTTTTGCCCCCTCTGCAACGCGGCGATCGTGTTCGACCGGCGGGTCGACGGCCGAGTGCTGGAGTTCGGCACCACCGGCAAGCTCAGGTTCTCCGACCTCGTCATGTACGACCGCCAGACGGAGAGCTGGTGGCAGCAGTTCCTCGGCGAAGCGATCGTCGGCGAGATGACGGGCAAGACGCTCAAGATGCTGCCGGCCCGTATCGAGTCCTTCGCCAAGTTCCGCGAGCGGGCGCCGAACGGCAAGGTGCTGGTGCCCGACAACCTGGCGGCCCGCCGCTACGGCATGAACCCGTACGTGCGCTACGACAGCTCCTCCGCGCCGTTCCTCTACCGGGGTGACCTCAACCTGCCGGCTAACGTGGCGCCGCTCCACCGGCTCGTCACGGTGGACGGAGAGGCCTGGACCCTGTCGCTCTTGCGGAGGGACAAGACGGTCGAGACCGGCGATCTCGTCATCCGCTGGGAGCCGGACCAGGCCTCGGCGCTCGACAACCCGGTCATCGCCGAGGGCTTCGACGTCGGCAACGTCACCGTCCAGCGCAAGACCGAGAATGGCCTCGAGGACGTGGTCTACGGGGTGGACTTCGCGTTCGTCTTCAACGCCTTCTATCCCGACGCCACGATCCACACGGAGTAGTCGGCAGCGGGGTGGCGGACGGGCGTCGTCGCCACCCCTTGACCCGGCTGGCACGGGACGTTAAAGGGTGCAGCGCAGGCTCACGCCGAGGGCGAAGATAGTGCAGGCGAAGGCCAAGTTGCGGGTGGGTCAGGTCATCCAGCACAAGCTGTTCGACTACCGCGGCGTCATCGTGGACGTGGACCCCACCTTCCAGAGAAGCGAGGAGTGGTACGAGGCGATGGCCCGCACGCGGCCGCCCAAGGACAAGCCCTGGTATCACGTGCTCGTGCACGACGCCGTCCACATGACCTATGTCGCCGAGCGCAACCTGGAGCCAGACGAGACGGGCGAGCCGGTCAACCATCCGGCGCTCGACGAGTTCTTCGACGCGTTCCGCGACGGCGCTTACGTCTGCGAGCGCTCGATGAACTGAGACCGTGGAAGGACCGCCGCGGCGGCCGGCTCCGTGAGCGCGGGTCGCGCGAGCGTACTGGACGCTAGACCTCAGCGGCGGGGCTTCAGAAGAGCGGCCGTCTTCACGACCTCACAGCGGGTCTGAAGGAAAAAGGGGACATTCTACTTTTTCCCTCTCCTTGTCGTGCCTTTTCGCCGTCATTGGCGGCAGCGAGAAAAAGTAGAATGTCCCCTTTTTTCAAGCGTTCGCCTTACGGCGCGGTCGGGATCCACCATTCTTCGCCCCGCTGGGTCGTGACGTACTCCGGCCAGCGGAAGTGAATCGGGGCCCGGAAGTCCTTCGGCAAGAGCGGCGCCACCCACCGCTTGCCCCCGATGCCGCCGCCGGTGCGCTCGTCGAACTCGGCGCGCGCCTTCTCCACCTCCGCCGGCTGCGTCATGAGATCGACCAGGGTCGCGCCGACGCACCGGCTGGCGGAAAAGATCATCGGGTCGATTGAGGCGGGCATTCCGCCAAGCGCATTGTTGACCCAGGCGGGGTACGTGTAGCCGGGCGCGGGCGGCTTGAGAGCCGCGCGCCCCACATAGAGGCGGGCGGTGGGGCAGTGCCAGGTGTAGTCGACGTAGTCGTCGGAGGTGTAGTTGCGCTGCCACTCAGGCAGGGCCTCGCGCACCAGCGCCTCCGACTCCTGCGGCGGTATGCAACGGCTGAGCTCCGGCCGATAAGGTTGGTCCATGGGGGTGAAGCCGAGGTTTTTCTGAATCTTTCGGGCCAAGGCTTTCGCCTCCTCGCCGAACTGGGGCGCTCCGGCGATCTCGAGGTTGCGGTACGTGAGCTCGGCGAGGGCGTGATTAGCGAGGCCCACGCGGGTCTTGGTTACCCACGTCGCCTCGACGCGGCAGTGGCTGATGGCGGCGACATGCCGGGCGTTGTTCTCCAGCACCTCGAAGATCCGTTCCTGCATGTCGAGCGTCGGCGAGCGCCAGGCGAACTGGATTTGACTGATGCGCGGCGGCAGGTTGTCGCTCGTCGCCTGCCCGGCGACGAGGATGGCCTCATTGAGCGTCCAGGTGCCGGTGTGCGGGAGCATCGCCTCCTTCGTGTACTTGGTGGTCGTGTACATGAGGCACACCGCGTCGATCGCGGCCGGGGCCCGCGCGACCGTGTGGGGGCTCAAGGTGGACTCGTGCGCCTCCATATCCGACCAGGTCTCGGGCTCGATGCATTCGAAGGTGTAGATGCGGCTCCAGTACGACCCACAGTGGGTGTCCCAAACGGTCGTGTTGGCGCGTGCGGACAGATAACTCGGGTGGAAGCTGATACACGCGTCGAGGTCGTCGTAGTAGCCGTGGGCGGCGTGCACCGGCTTGGAGCCGCAGACCTTCTCGGCCGGTTCGCCGAAGAAGACGAGGGTGCCCCGAAGCCCGTGGCGCTCGATCGCCGCCTTCGCCGCCAACAGTCCGCCCAGCGCCCCGATGCCGAGGGCCGAATGGGGGTCCGTGTGGCCGGCGGCCCAGCGGTGAAATCCCTTGCGCGGACACGGATAGGGCACCGGTTCCTGGGAATGGCCAGGTACGGCGTCGTACTCGGCGTAGGTGGCGAGCGCAGGGCGCCCCTCGCCCCAGCGGGCGCGGAAGGCGGTGGGCATGCCCGCGCTCCCCTCCTCGACCTCGAACCCCTCGCGGCGCAAGAGGTCAACATACCAAGCCGCGGACCGATACTCGCGCCAGGCGGGCTCGGCGAACCGCCAGATCACCTGATGCCACGCGGAAAGGTCCCGTTCGTGGGCCTCGACCCAGTCGAGCGCGGCTCGCTTTTCGTCTGAGATCATGCCTTTTCCTCGCTGCATCTCCGGCCTCGGGCCGGCCCGTCCCGGCGGGGATGGCGTCACCGTTCTCCCCCGGCCGACCTTCCTGCCCGCGCCAGCAGCTGTGCCACGATCGCCACCAGGGTGATGACAATGAGCACGGACGCGACCGCCGCCACGGTGGGATCCACGTGCTCGCGGATCCCGTCCCAGATGCGCCGCGGCAGCGTGAAGATGTGCCGGCTGGTGATGAACAGGGTCACGACGATCTCGTCCCACGAGATGATGAACGCAAACACGGTGCCTGCAAGGACGCCAGGGGTAATGCCGGGCAGGATCACGTAGCGCAGGGTCTGGCCCATCGAGGCGCCGAGATTCCGGGAGGCCTGCTCGAGCTTGAGGTCGAAGTTGGCGAGCGCGGTCGACACCGTGATCACCACGTAGGGGACCGCCAGGATGGTGTGGGCGAGGATCATGCCGAAATAGGAATCCAAGAGCTTGAGGTCGATCCACATGCGGTAGAACGCGAGCGCCGAGACGATCGGGGGGACGATGATGGGCATGAGCATGAACCCGCGCACCGTCTCGGACAGGCGCGACGCGATCCGCCACAGCCCGACCGCGCACAGCGTCCCCAGAACGACGGCCAGCACCGTCGCCGCGGCGGCGATCAGCGTGCTCTGCCAGATGCTGGAGAGCCAATCCTCGCTCGTGAACAGGTTGATGTAGTGCCGCCAGGACACAGCGTCGGTGGGCAACGTCAGGTAGCGCTTCGGCGTGAACGAGATGGGAATCGCGATGAAGATGGGGAGAAGCAGGAACAGGAGAATTGTCCAGGCCATCGCCAGGACCACCCCGAACCGCCAAGTGGTGCGCCCTTCCGTCACCGCGCCCCGAACAACTCGCGCAGGTTGATCACTCGGCTCAGCACGGCCAGCAGCAGGAACACCGCGAGGAGCAGCACCGCCGCGAGCATGGTGCCGATACCCCAGCGCAGGGTCTGCTGGATCTGGACGCTCACATACTCGGCGATCATCACGGTCTTACCGCCGCCCAGGATCGCCGGGGTGACGAAGAAGCCGAGGGAGAAGATGAACACGAGGAGCCCCGCGCCCGCGATTCCGGGCAGACTCAAGGGCAGAAACACCTTTAAGAACGCCTCGAACGAGCCGGCGCCCAGCCCCCGCGCCGCGCTGACGAGCCGCGCGTCGATCCCGCGCATGTTGGCGTAGAGCGGCAGGATGGCGTAGGGCAGCATGTAGTGCACCATCCCGATCGTCACCCCCAACTCGTTGCGGACCATCGCCAGGGGTTCCGACAGCAGCCCGACGTCGATCAGGGCGCTGTTGATCGGCCCCTCGGTGCGCAGGAGCGTGAGCCAAGCGAAGGCACGGACCAGCACCGAGACCCAGAAGGGGACGAGGATGAAGAGAAGCATCCAGGTGCGGTGGCGCTCCCCCACATGCACCATCGCGTAGGCGACGACGTAGCCGAATAGCATGGTGAGGGCGGAGGTGGCGATGCAGACCCTGAGTGTGGTCCACAGCATCCGCTGAATCGAACCGCTGGTGAGCAGCCGCTCGTAGTTGCCGAACCCCGGCTTGGGGTCGGTGAAGCTGATCCAGAGAACCTGGAGGATGGGATAGGTGTAGAAGACGAGGAGAAGCGCCAGCAGCGGCAGGACTAACAACCAATAAGGGGCAATCCCCCGTTGGCCCGTAAGCCCCATGCCGCCGCCGGCGCCCGTGAAGCTCCCGCCTAGGCGGAGATCAAATCGAGGTAGGCGTTCAAGGCCTCGTCATAGTGCTCGGCGAAATACTCGGCGCTCATCGGCACCTGGACTTCCCAATTCTCTGGCTGGCCGGGGTCCACACGTCGGAGCTCCGACGGCACCTTCGCCGTCGCTTCGGGATTCGCCGGTCCGTTGCCCATCGTGGCCAACAGGTGGATCTGGGTCTCAGGGATCTGCATGAACGCTATCAGGCGGTTGACCTCTGTGCCGGCTGGGTTCCCCTTCGGCACGACCCAACAACCGCCGCCGGCGTTGCCCTGGTTCCAGGTCCAGGTGACGCGTCCCCCGGTCTCCTTCTCCAGCAGGTTGGCGCGTGTGTGCCAGATGGCCCCCATCGTCACCTCGCGCTCGCGGAACATCTGCTGACTCTCGGACCCGGACGCCCAGTAGACGGCGATGTGGGGCTTGAGCTCCTCGATCTTCCTGAGCGCTCGGTCGAGGTCCAAGGGGTACACCTGGTCGGGCGGCACACCGTCGGCCATGAGCGCCGCCTCGGGCGCTCCGTTCATCCACTTGTAGAACGAGCGTTTGCCCGGGAACCTCTCGACGTCCCAGAAGTCGGCCCAGCTCTTGGGTGGGTTGTCGCCGAACGCCTCGCGATCGTAAGCGAGCACGTAGCTGTAATAATAGCTTATGATCCCATACTCGTAGGCGTAACCGGGGCGCGCCTTGTTGCGGTCGACGACCGCGTAGTCGATAGGTTCCAGCAACCCTTGCCGGCCGAGCCTGAGCGGTGTGAACAGGTCCGCGTCGCACGCATCCCAGATGACATTGCCGGACTCGACCATCGCCTTGATCTTGCCGTCGGTGGGGCCCGTGCCGTCGATCGCCATCTCGATTCCCGTCTTCTTGGTGAAAGGCTGGCCCCAGGCCTCGTCGTAGTACCGCACCGCGTCACCGCCCCAGTTGGCGATGACAATCTCCTTGACCTCGGCCGCCGCTTCGCCCGAGCGCAGAATGACGGGGGTCACGCCGGCGAGGGCGCAGATCCGGAGGAAGGTTCGCCGGTCCAGCCGGCCCGCGTTGAAGGCGTCGGCGGCGATGTCGGCACAGTCTCTCATGAAAGCTCGCGAACTCATCGTGTCCTCCCTTGCGCCTCACCTCTCTTGAGGCGCCAGCATGCGTTAACGGGTTCGTTCAAACAAACTACCAAAGGGGCCGAAGGCTTTCAAGGCGCCGCCACGGTCGGATCCGCGCTCGGACAGCTCGCCGGGGTGAGCCTCGCCCACCTGCCTCGCCATCGTCCAAAGCTCGGTCCCAGCGGCCGCGACGAGCGCCACGGCCGAGACCACCCGCGCTCAGTCGTCGGCGACCACGACGGAAGCGTCGGCGGCCCAGCTCAGCCACACGCGGCGGCCGGGCGCCAGTTCGACCCGGCTCTTCCAGGCAGGCGTGGTCACCACGAGTTCGCCGAGCTCGGCCGTATGGATCGTGAAATGAAAGGTCGTGCCGAAGTAGCTCCAGTTCGCAATCTCGCCGGCGACTCGGTTACTGCGCTCGCTCGGCGCCTCTTCGGAAATCATAATCTTCTCCGGCCGCATGGCGATGAGAACTTCGCTTTCGTTTCGCGCTGCCCTCGCCGCCGCGGCCTGCCGCCAGCTGCCGCCTCCGGCGGCATAGATAAACCCGCCGTCGTCGGCTCCGATGACGCGCCCGCGGATGAAGTTGCTCTCACCAAGGAAGTCGGCGACGAAACGGGTCGCTGGCCGCTCGTACAGCTCGTCCGGCTCGCCCACCTGAACGAATCGGCCGTCGCGGATGATCGCGATCCGGTCGGACATGGAAAGCGCCTCCTCCTGGTCATGGGTGACGTACATGAAGGTCGTCCCCACGCGCCGGTGGAGGAGCTTCAGCTCGACCTGGACCTCGGTCCTGAGCTTCCGGTCGAGAGCGCCCAAGGGCTCGTCGAGGAGTAGGACGTCGGGCGTAAAGACGAGCGCGCGCGCCAGCGCGACGCGCTGTTGTTGCCCGCCCGAGAGCTGCCGCGGCAGGCGGTTGCCAAGGCCGGTGAGCTGGACGAGGTCCAGGGCTTCGCCAACGCGCTGATCGATCTCCGCCTGAGGCCTTCGCCGCACCTTGAGAGCGAACGCGATGTTGTCGAACACCGACATGTGCGGAAACAGGGCGTAGCCCTGAAACACCATCCCGAAGTTCCGCTTGTCGGGAGGAAGGTGGGTGATGCGCCGCTCGTCGAGGAAGACCTCGCCCGCCTCCGGCTCGACGAAGCCGGCGATGAGCATGAGAATCGTGGTCTTGCCGGCGCCCGAAGGGCCAAGCAGAGTCAGGAACTCCCCAGGCGGGACGGTGAGCGAGACGTCGTCTACCGCCACCACACTCCCGTAGCGCTTGGTAATGCGGCTGAGCCCTAAGGTGTGAGCCGCCGCCTGCCCTGGCTGGGAGCGCGTGGCCACCGACCTAAACCGGATCGCGGCGGAGCGCCTGCGACAGGCAGTGGACGCCGCCACCGCCCATGGTGAACGTGGTGACGTCCGGGTCGTAAACGGTGAACCCCTGGGACCTGAGCCTGGCGTTCAAGTCCTTGCTGTGGGCGGCGGAGATCACCCGCTCGTTCCCCAGCGCCATGACGTTGCACCCCAGCGCCATGGTGTCGCGGAAGCTCACCGGCACGATCTCGATCTCCTTCGACCTAAGCCAGTCGACGATCCAGTCGTCGGTGGTGTCGAGGCAGACGGCGGCAAGCTTCGGCGCCAGCATGCAGACCATGAGGTCGATGTGCACGTAGTGCTCGGCGATGGGGGCGAGCTTCACCTCCCAGCCCTTGGCCTCGAACCAGCCGGCCACCTGCTTCGCCGCCGGCTCTTGCGAGCGCTCGCCGCAGTAGCCGATGAGGACGGAGCCGGGCTCGATGACGTCGAAGTCCCCGCCTTCGAAGGCCGCCGCGGTCACCATGTGGAAGATGGGGATCCCCATCCCCTCATAGAAACGGATGACCGGGGCGTACTCGCCCCGCCGCCACCATTGGTGCATCTGGGCGACGACCGCGCCGTAGGGCGTCATGAAGCTGGAATCGCGGGTGTAGACCTGATACGGCAGCGCCTCGTCCGGCTCCAGGAAGTGGCAGGTGACCTCCGCCTCCTCATAGGCCTGGACGAGCTCCGCGTGCTGCGCCATGGCGAGCTGGCGGTCGAACCTGGCCCCGCTCTTGAGCGTCGCCTTGGAGATCGAGCTGGTGGGGAGCCAGCGGAAGGAGTCCGGCCGACATAAGAGGACGTCCCTTAGCACCCCGTACTCCGAGTTCACGCCCCAGCGACGATCGGCGCCGTCGCCGTCTGTCTCTGCGCCCATCACGCCCCCTGAGATCTGGTGCCAAGACCCGCGCCAAAGGGTATCATCGGGTCTCGAAACCCGACAAGCCCGACACGGCGGCCTGCGCCGCCGCGCTTACATCGTCTGCCCACGCCCGGCGCCGAGGAGGTCTTCCATGAACGAACGTCGGATCTGCGGAGAGGCCGTGATAGCGCTGCTCGAGGCCTACGGCGTCGACACCGTCTTCGGCATTCCCGGCGTCCACACCCTGGAGCTCTACCGGGGCCTGGGGCGGTCGCAGATCCGCCACGTCCAGCCGCGCCACGAGCAGGGCGCCGGGTTCATGGCCGACGGCTACGCCCGGGCGTCCGGCAAGCCGGGCGTCTGTCTGTTGATCACCGGTCCGGGGGTGACGAACGCGGCGACGCCGATCGCCCAGGCCTACTCCGACTCGGTGCCCATGCTGGTGATCTCAAGCGTCAACGCCACCGCCGACCTCGGCATGGGCCGCGGTCGCCTGCACGAGATTACGTCGCAGCGCGCGGCGATGATGCCCTTGACCGGCTTCAGCGCGACGGCGATGGCACCGCAGGAGGTGCCGGAGCTCATGGCCCGCGCCTTCGGCCATTTTCGTGCCCGACGGCCACGCCCGGTGCATATCGAGGTCCCGCTCGACGTTCTTGCCGCACCCGCCGCGTTCGACGCTCGCGTGCGCCCCGCCCCGCCGCCGCCGTCGCCGTCGCCCGAGTCGCTGGCCGAGGCGGCGGAGCTCATCGCCGCGGCGCGACGCCCGGTGATCATCGCCGGCGGCGGCACCGTCGATTGCGGAGACCTGGTCACCCGTCTCGCCGAGGCGCTCGGCGCCGCGGTCGTGCCCACCGTCGCGGCCAAGGGCGTGGTGCCCGAGCACCACCCCCTCTGCGTCGGCGCTCTCCTGTCCTTCCGGCCCGCGCAGGAGTTCGTGGCGGCGGCCGACCTGGTGATCGCCGTGGGCACGGAGCTCGCCGAGACGGACATGTGGACGAGGCGGCTCGAGCTCGGCGGCAAGCTCGTCCGCATCGACATCGACCCCGACGTGCTCGCCCGCGATTACGCGCCAGAGGTTGCGGTCCTCGGCGACGCCCGCCCGGCGCTCAAGGCGCTGGTCACGGCTCTCGACCGGGCGAATCGGCCCGGCCCCGGCTTCGCCGACGGCAAGGACGTGGCGGCGCTCAAGGCGCGCTACCGAAAGTCCCTTTCCCCGCTTGCACGGAAGCACGCCGCGGTGCTGGACGCGCTGCGCGCGGCCTTGCCCGAGGACGGCTTCGTCGCCGTCGACATGACCCAGATTACTTATACGGCCTGCTTGTACTTCCCCTGCCGCAAGCCGCGGCGGTGGCTGTGCCCGACGGGTTACGGCACGCTCGGCTACGCGCTGCCGGCGGCGACCGGCGCCAAGCTCGCGGCCCCGGAGCGGCCGGGGGCCCTGCTGGTGGGCGATTGCGGGCTGCTGTTCACGGTGCAGGAGCTCGCCACCGCGGCCGAGCTCAAGCTGCCGCTCGCGATCGTCCTTTGGAACAACGACGGGCTGGGCCAGATCCGGGATGACATGAGGGCGCGGCAGTTTCCCGAGATCGGGGTGAACCCGGTGAACCCCGACTTCCTGGCGCTGGCCCTCGCCTTCGGCTGCCATGCGACCCGGCCCGACAGCCTCAATGCGTTCACGGAGGCCGTCGCCGGCGCGTTCGAGGCCGACCGGCCGACGCTCATCGAGGT
>JBHICW010000033.1:0-14363 GCA_046759785.1 Alphaproteobacteria bacterium | reverse complement strand
TCGTCTTGAGTCGCCACCTCAACGACCGCGGCAAGGGGGACGTGCTGTGGCGGCCCGGAGCCCACCGCTGAGCTAGCGCTGGCCCGGCCGCCCTTCGTTGACATCCCCCGGACGCGCCTTTATCGTGACCGCGAAAAGCCGCGGCGCCTCTAGTGGGGGCGGCGTTTCTCATCCTTAAAGCAGGGTTCGGGCCAAAGGTGACAGTCGGGACAAGATGAAGGTCCTCGTCGCCGTCAAGCGGGTCATCGACGCCAACGTGAAGGTGCGCGTCAAGGCCGACGAGACCGGCGTCGAGACGCAGAACGTCAAGATGTCGATGAACCCCTTCGACGAGATCGCCGTCGAGGAGGCGGTGCGTCTCAAGGAGCGCGGTGTGGTGAGCGAGATCGTCGCAGTCTCGCTCGGCATCGCCCAATGCCAGGACACGCTCAGGACCGCGCTGGCGATGGGTGCCGACCGCGCCATCCACGTGGTGACCGATGCGGAGCTCCAGCCCCTGGCCGTCGCCAAGCTCTTGAAGGCGATCGTCGACGAGGAATCGCCCGCGCTCGTCGTCCTCGGCAAACAGGCGATCGACGACGACTGCAACCAGACCGGTCAGATGCTGGCGGGGCTGCTGGCGTGGCCGCAGGGCACCTTCGCCTCGAAGCTGATCATCGAGGACGGCAAGGCCCGGGTCACCCGCGAGGTCGACGGCGGGCTCGAGACCGTCCTCTTGAACCTTCCGGCGGTCGTCACCACCGACCTCAGGCTCAACGAGCCCCGCTACGCCTCGCTGCCGAACATCATGAAGGCGCGCAAGAAGCCCATCGACCAGAAGACGCCGGAGGAGCTGGGTGTGGACACGACGCCCCGCCTCAAGATCCTCAAGGTCACGGAACCGGCGAAGCGGCAAGCCGGAATCAAGGTCGGGACCGTCGCCGAACTGGTGACCAGGCTGCGGGAGGAAGCGGGCGTGATCTGATGGCCGTCCTGGTCCTTGCCGAGCACGACAATGCGGGGCTCAAACCGGCGACCTTGAACGCCGTCACCGCCGCCGGTGAGATCGGCGGCGACGTCCACCTCCTGGTCGCGGGCGAGAGGTGCGAGGCGGTGGCCAAGGCGGCGAGAGAGGTCGAAGGCGTGGCGAAGGTGCGCCTGGTCGACGACCCGGCTTACGGCGCCCGGTTAGCCGAGAACACGGCGGCGCTCATCGCCTCCCTCGCCGCCGACTACAGCCACCTCCTTGCCGCGCACACGACGAACGGCAAGAACGTGATGCCGCGGGTGGCGGCGCTTCTCGACGTCGCGCAAGTTTCCGACATCATCGCGGTGGACTCGCCCGACACCTTCGTGCGTCCGACATACGCAGGCAACGCGCTGACGACGGTTAAGTCCGAGGACCCGATCAAGGTGATCACCGTCCGCACCACCGCCTTCTCCGCCGCCGAGACCGGCGCCTCCGCGCCCATCGAGACGGTGGAGCGCAAAGGCGATTCGGGACTATCCGCCTTCGTCGGCCACGAGCTCAACACCTCCGAGCGGCCGGAGCTGATGGGCGCGCGGATCGTCATCTCAGGCGGCCGCGGCATGCAGAGCGGTGAGAACTTCAAGCTTCTGGAAGAGCTGGCGGACATCCTTGGGGCCGCGGTCGGGGCCTCGCGCGCGGCCGTCGACGCGGGCTTCGTCCCGAACGACTACCAGGTGGGCCAGACCGGCAAGGTCGTGGCGCCCGAGCTCTACATCGCGGTGGGCATCTCCGGCGCCATTCAGCACCTGGCCGGGATGAAGGACAGCAAGGTGATCGTGGCGATCAACAAGGATGAAGAGGCGCCCATCTTCCAGGTCGCGGACTACGGGATGGTAGCCGACCTCTTCAAGGTCCTGCCGGAACTCGCGGCCGAACTCCGCAAGCAGGCCTGAAGCTCGCGCAGCGTGGAACGATGCCCGCGGAGATCAAGAAGATCGCGGTGATCGGAGCCGGCCAGATGGGCAGCGGGATCGCCCATGTCTGCGCCCTCGCCGGCTTCGACGTCAAGCTCCTCGACGTCTCGAAGGAGAGGGTGGAGGAGGGGCTCAAATTGATCGAACGGAACCTGGGCCGGCAGCTCGCCCGCGGGCGCATCACCGAGAAGCAGAAGAAGCAGGCGTTGAAGCGGATCAAGCGTGCCTCCAACTACAAGGCCTTCGCCGACTGCGACATCGCCATCGAGACGGCGACCGAAGACGAGGCGGTCAAGCGGGACATCGTCAAGAAGCTCGCCGAGGTGCTCCCGCCGCATGCGCTTATCGTGACGAACACCTCGTCGATCTCGATCACCCGCCTCGCCACCGCGGGCGACCGGCCGGCCAAGTTCATGGGCATGCACTTCATGAACCCGGCCCCGGTCATGAACCTCGTCGAGCTTGTTCGCGGGCTCGCGACCGACGAGGAGACCTTCCACGCGGTCCGTGACCTGGCGGTCAAGCTGGGCAAGACACCGGCGAACGCCGAGGACTTCCCGGCGTTCATGGTCAACCGGATCTTGCTCCCCATGATCAACGAGGCGGTCTACACGCTGTACGAGGGCGTGGGCTCGGTCGAAGCGATCGACACGGCCATGAAGCTCGGCGCCAACCACCCCATGGGGCCCTTAGAGCTCGCCGACTTCATCGGGCTCGACGTCTGCCTCGCCGTGATGCAGGTGCTGTACGACGGCCTCGCCGATTCGAAGTACCGCCCCTGTCCCCTGCTCGTGAAGTACGTGGAGGCCGGCTGGCTGGGCCGGAAGACGGGCCGCGGCTTCTACGACTACACCGGCGACAAGCCCATCCCCACACGCTGAGCCCCGACCTGGGCGAGCACAGCTCCCGAGAGCACGATCCGAAGGGGACGACCGGCGGAGCTTCGGCCCCGTCGACAGGAGGGAAGGCTTGATCCACCGGGCGATGCGGTCAATATGACATTACGCCTTTAGGCTCCACCAACCGGGAGCGCGCCTCAATCCCGTGCCTCCGCCCACAATGAGCCATAGGACAAAAGCCAAGCGTGTTTCGGAGAGGCAGCACCCCCTTCTCCGCGGCCGGTTTAAACGCGCACCCGCAGAGGTCATGAAGGAGATCAACGCCTCCATCGACTTCGATAGGCGCCTCTATGCCCAGGACATCGTCGGGTCGAAGGCCCATTGCGCGATGCTGGTGGCCCAGAGGATCATTTCCAAGGAGGACGGGAAGCGGATCATCAAGGGCCTGGAGTGCGTGCACGAAGAGATCGAGCGCGGCGACTTCGCCTTCGATAAGAGCCTCGAGGATATTCACACGCATGTCGAGGCCCGGCTCGAGGAGCTCGTCGGCGAGGCAGCGGGCCGCCTCCACACGGCACGGTCCCGGAACGATCAGGTGGCGACGGACCTTCGGCTTTGGATTCGCGAGGGGCTCGATCGTTTGGACCAGGAGTTGCGGGCGCTCCAGGCGGCCTTGCTCGAGCAGGCAGAGTGCCACGCGGCGACCGTGATGCCGGGCTTCACGCACCTGCAGCCGGCTCAGCCGGTGACCTTCGGCCATCACCTCCTCGCCTACGTCGAGATGTTCGGACGCGACCGCGGGCGCATGGCGGACTGTCGCCGACGCCTCAACGAATGTCCGCTCGGCGGGGCCGCGCTTGCGGGCACCTCGTTTCCCATCGACCGGGACATGACCGCTAAGGCCCTGGGCTTCGACCGGCCCTGTGCCAACGCGATGGACGCGGTGGCGGCCCGCGACTTCGTGCTCGAGTTCCTCAGCACCGCGGCCATCGCCGCGGTCCACCTCTCGCGCCTGGCCGAGGAGGTGGTGCTGTGGGCGAGCGAGGGGTTCCGCTTCGTCACCGTCTCCGACGCGTTCACGACCGGCTCGTCGATCATGCCGCAAAAGCGCAACCCGGATGCCGCCGAACTCGTCCGGGCCAAGGCCGGCCGCGTGATCGGCGCTCTCGTCGGCACGCTGGTGGTGCTAAAAGGTCTCGCGCTCGCGTACAACAAGGACCTGCAGGAGGATAAGGAACCCGTCTTCGACGCCGCCGACAGCCTGGCGCTGTGCATGCGCGCGACGACGGCTATGATCGGGGACATGAAGGCGAACGTGAGAGCCATGCGGGAGGGGGCCGAGAGAGGCCACACGACCGCAACGGATCTCGCCGACTGGCTGGTCAAGGAGCTCGACCTTCCGTTCCGCCGCGCCCATGAGGTGGTCGGGCGGCTGGTGCGCCTCGCCGAGGAGCGCGGTTGCGCCCTCGCCGGGCTCCCTTTGAGCACGATGCGTCGCGTCGAGCCCGGGATCACAAAGGAGGCTTACGCCGTGCTCGGCGTCGAGGGTTCGCTCGGCAGCCGCACGAGCTATGGCGGCACCGCGCCTAAGGAAGTGCGCCTTAGGGTGGCGGCGGCGAAGGAGCGTTTCTTATGAGGCGCGCGCTCATCGCCCTCGTCCTCGCGGCGGTGCTGTCCGCCGGCCTCGTGGCCTGCGGAAAGAAGGGGCCGCTCGAGCCGCCTCCTGCGGACAGCGAAAGCGCGTCCCAGTCGCAATGAGTGCCTTCGTCCATCGCGGCGGCGAACTCCACGCCGAAGGCGTGCCCTTGACGCGCATCGCCGAAGCGGTGGGCACCCCCTTCTACTGTTACGCCGCGGCCGGGATCGAACGCCTTTACGACGAGTTCACCGCAGCGTTCACCGGCTCGCGAGCCCTCGTCTGCTACGCCGTCAAGGCCAACCCGAACCTGGCAGTCGTGCGCACCCTCGCGGCGCTGGGGGCCGGCGCCGACGTCGACTCGGAAGGGGAGCTCAGGCGCGCCCTGCTCGC
This sequence comes from Alphaproteobacteria bacterium, assembly GCA_046759785.1. Classification (GTDB taxonomy): domain Bacteria; phylum Pseudomonadota; class Alphaproteobacteria; order JBHICW01; family JBHICW01; genus JBHICW01. Next base: position 9,572 of record JBHICW010000033.1, on the reverse strand, counting down.
GGGCGTTCCGGCGGAGCGTATCGTGTTCTCCGGAGTGGGCAAGACGCGCGCCGAGATGGCGCTGGCACTCGACGAGGGCATCCTCCAGCTCAACGTCGAGTCGGAGCCCGAGCTCCTCGCCTTGAGCGAGCTCGCTCAAAGCAAGACAAAGGAAGCGGCCGTGGCGCTCAGGGTCAACCCTGACGTCGACGCCCGAACCCACGAGAAGGTGGCGACGGGGAAGAGGGGGCACAAGTTCGGCATCGACCTCGCCCGCGCGCGCGCGGTCTACGCCCGCGCCGCCCGCCTTCCCGGGGTGAGACTCGTGGGGCTCGCGGTGCACATCGGCTCCCAGATCACCGACCTCGCCCCCTTCGACGAGGCGTTCACCCGGATCGTGGCCCTGGCGCAAGAGCTCCGGGCCGAGGGGCATGAGGTCGAGCGGCTGGACCTGGGGGGCGGGCTCGGGATCGCCTATGAAGACCGTCGCTCACCGAGCCCGGCCGACTACGCCGGCCTCGTCAAAGGGCTCACGGACGGGCTGGGCTTAGAACTCATCATGGAGCCCGGCCGGGCGCTGGTGGGACGCGCCGGCGTGCTGGTCACCCGCGTGCTGTACGTGAAGGAGATGCTCGGGCGCACCGTCGTCGTGGTCGACGCGGCGATGAACGACCTCTTGAGGCCGGCGCTCTACGACGCTCGCCACCCCGTGGAGCCGGTGCACCTACCCGCCCCGGAAACGCCGAGCGCCGTGCTCGACGTGGTGGGCCCCGTCTGCGAGACCGGCGACGTCATCGCCCGCGAGCGCGCCCTCCCCCGGCCGACGCCGGGGGACCTTTTGGCCATCGGCGCCGTCGGGGCGTATGGTGCGGCCATGGCTTCTACCTACAACAGCCGCCCGCTCGTGCCCGAGGTCATGGTGAAGGGCGACGCCTTCGCCGTCGTTCGGCGCCGACCCGACTTCGCCGAGGCCGTGGCGCAGGAGACGATTCCCGAGTGGCTCGCGGGACCCCCGGGGGCGCGGCGGCACCAGGGAGCGGCATGAGGCGCCGGCGCGATCCGGTTGAGGCGCTCAAAGCGGCCCTCGGGCGCCGGCTGCTGCTCGCGAAGGCGGTGCTGCTGTGGGAGAGCCTGTGGCCCGCCCTATGGCCCGCGACCGGCGTCGCAGGGCTCTTCGTCGCCGTTTCGCTCCTGGATGCGTGGGCGTATCTCCCCGGCTGGGCTCATCTCGCGGGGTTGTGCCTCTTCGGGCTGGCGTTCGCAGCAGGGCTCGTTCGGGGATCGAGGCAGCTGCGCCTTCCGAACGAGGCGGCGGCGCGGCGGCGGCTGGAACAGGCGAGTGGGCTTCCGCACCGTCCCCTGGCCGCCCTTGCCGACCGGCCCGCAGGAGACCCCGCACATCCGGCGGCGCTTGGCTTGTGGCGGCTCCATCTTGAGCGCACGGTGGCGACGGCGCGGCGGCTCAAGGTGGGTGTGCCGGCGCCCGGCCTTCCTCGCAAGGACCCCCTGGCGCTGCGTGCAGCCGTGCTGATGCTGGTCGTGCTTGGGATGGCCATGAGCGGACCAGACATGGGCGTCCGCCTCGCCCGCGCGCTTGCGCCGGACCTCGCCTCCCTTGGCCCGGCGGCGCCGAGCGAGCTCACCTTATGGGTCACGCCGCCCGAGTACACGGGAGTTGCGCCCCTCCTCCTGGACCCCAAGGCGCCAACCACCGAGGCGGTCAGGATACCCGAGGGGAGTACCGTCCTCGCCCAGGTACGGGGCGGCCGCGGCGCCCCAGAGCTGCTCCTCGATGAGAAGGCGACGCCCTTTTCACGCCTCGATGAGGGGGGATACCAGGTCACCGCGACGATCGCGCAAGCGCAAGGGATTGCGGTCGTGCAGGACGGAAAGGAGCTGGCGGCTTGGCCGATCGCGGTGATCCCCGACCTACCGCCCGCGGTTGCTTTCAACGGGCCGCCCGCGGTCACCCGGCGGGGCGCGCTGCGCCTCGACTACGTGGCCCGGGACGATTACGGTCTGGCGGCCGTCCGCGCCGTGGTGCACCGGCCCAAGTCGTCCGGCAAGCCGCTGGTGCTCGATGTGTTGCTTCCCCGCCCCGGTGCGGGCTCGGCTAAGCAAGCGAGCTTCCACGACCTGACGGCGCATCCCTGGGCGGGGCTTTCCGTGACGATACGGCTCGTCGCCACCGACGGCATCGGCCAGGAGGGCAGGAGCGAGGCGGAGACGACGGTCCTCCCCCAGCGTGTCTTCACCCACCCGGTGGCACGGGCGATCATCGAGCAGCGGCGCCTACTCGCGACCGACCCCTCGAAGCGGGGGCCAGTGGCCGCCGCGCTTTCGGTGCTCAGCCAGGCGCCGGAAACCTTCGCCGACGACGTCACTGTCTATCTCGCGCTCCGCGCGGCACGCGGGCGGCTTCTGTACGATCGCACGCCCGGCGCCATCGACGAGGTCCAGCAACTGCTGTGGGACACGGCCCTGGCCATCGAGGAGGGGCCTATCGCCCTGGCGGAAACGGCGCTCAGAGAGGCGCAGCGCGCCCTGCTCGAAGCCCTGGCGAGGGAGGCGCCGGACGAGGAGATCGAGCGCCTCTTGAGCGCTCTCGAGGAGGCGCTCGACGCCTTCCTCGAAGCCCTCGTCGACGAGACGCTCCGACAGCCCGACATCAGGGCACTCTCGGAGGAGGACATGCTGCGGCTGCTCAGGGCGGATGACCTCAAGCGGCTCATCGAGGAGGCGCGGGAACTCATCCGCGGCGGGGCCAGGGACGCAGCGCAGCAACTTCTGGCCGAGCTTCAGCAGATCCTGGAGAACCTCAGAGCCGGAGGGTTAGCCGAGCTCTTGCGCTCGGTCGGCTCACAGGCGGAGGAAGTACTCAACGCCCTCAGGGACCTGATCGAGCGACAGCAGGGCCTGCTCGACGAAGCCTTCCGCCACGCCCAAGGCCAGGGCAAGCCGTCGGACCTGCCGCTCGCCGCGGCCGCCCAGGAGGACTTGCGCCTCGCCTTGCGGTCGCTCATCCAGCGGCTTCAGGCGAGCGGCTTCGAGGTGCCCCGCGGGCTGAGCGGCGCCGAAGAGCCGATGGGCCAGGCCGCAGAGGCGTTGGCCCAGGGACAGCCGCGCCTCGCCCTGAGACCCCAGACCGAAGCCCTCGACCGCCTGCAGCAGGGAGCCCAGGCGATGGTGAACGCTTTGCTCGAGCGGCTGGGCCGGGGGGCACTGCGCGACAATCTGGGCTTCTTCGGCGTGCCGCGCGACCCCTTGGGGCGGGCGCTTTACGACGGCGGGCTGGACGACGACGGTTCGGTCCGCGTGCCCGACAAGGCCTCGCTGCAGAGGAGTCGGGAAATCCTCGAGGAACTCTACCGGCGCGCCAGTGACCCCCGCAGGCCGCCCCTCGAGCGCGAGTACCTGGAAAGGCTCCTTCGCCGGTTCTAGCTCGCGACCGAAGAACGTCGTCGAGTCCAGCGACGCGGTGGCAGGCCAGGAGAAGGCTTGAGCAGGCGGGCTCGCGGGCGGCCGCCGCAACCCCCGAGATCAAGGCCTTCCATCAGCGCCTCCGACGCCGCGACGCCGTCGTCCCGCCCGCGGCCGCGCGGGCGGTCCGCTCAGCGCTGGACATCGAAGGTCACCTTCAGGTCGACGACCCCGGAGGGCGGGTTGGTAAAGCGATCCGTGAACGGGGTCGACTCGCCGGGGGCCAGCCTCTGCTTGGCCGGCGCGATCGTCAACGACCGCAGGACCTGCTCGTCCGCGCTCCGGAGCTCCGCCCTGAGCGGGGGCACGAGGCACGCCTCGCCGGACTCGTTGAGCACCTCGCCACGCACGACGATCACGATCTCCCCGTCGCTCTTCTCCCTCGCCGGCTGGAGGTTCGGAAGCTTGAGCCCTTCCGAGCAAGGCACCACCTTGAGCCCCGCCACCTGATAGAGCCGGGCCGCGAGCGGCCAGACGGCGGTGACGCGGTCCGGCGCGACGAGCGCGGCGCCTACCGCCAGGATCACCAGGACGACGACCCCGATCCCGATCAGGCCCAGGCGGGCTCGCCACCTTTCCGCGAGCCCCGGCTGACCCGAGCCACTCGGCAGCGATTGCAGCTGTTCCGGGGGCGGACCCAGGTCCACCTGCTTGGGCATATCGGCGGGGGGACGCTCCATCCAGCTGTGGCCGCAACGGGTGCAGCGCACCGTTCTTCCGACCTGGCCCAGGGCCGCCGGGTCCACATGATAGCGCGTGCGGCAGGACGAACAGGTGACGATCATCGCCGGGAATTCGCGGGGAGCTCCAGGCCCTTTTAGGCGCTTGTCCGGGGCAAGGCAAGCCGGCCGATTCCCTGGACGGGCCGGCGAGCCTTGTGTCATGCTTGATCGGAGTGAGGGCCGTGCAGGCGCTTGCGCACAGCTACATAGACGACGAGGTGGTCCGGTTCCATGACGTCGCCATGCGCTATGGCGACGGCCCGGAAGTCCTCCGTGACCTCAGCTTCACCCTTCGGGTGGGCTCGTTCCACTTCCTCACCGGGCCGTCCGGCGCCGGCAAGACCTCACTGTTGCAGCTCATGTACCTGGCTCGTCGGCCGGCGCGCGGAGCCATCACCCTCTTCGGGCGCGACATCGCCGCCACGCCCCGCCGGGAGCTGCCGGCGCTCCGCCGGCGCATCGGCGTGGTCTTCCAGGACTTCCGCCTTATCGACCATCTCTCGGCCATCGACAACGTCGCGCTCCCCTTGCGCGTGGCGGGGGCGAAGGAGGGCCAGGTGCGCGAGCACGTGGCCGAGCTGTTGAGCTGGGTAGGCCTGGGCAACCGGCTCGACGTCGAGCCGCCGAGGCTGTCGGACGGCGAGAAGCAGCGGGTGGCGATCGCCCGGGCGGTGATCAACCGACCGCGCCTGCTGCTTGCCGATGAGCCCACCGGCAACATCGACCCCGAGCTGGGCTCTCGGCTCATGTACCTGTTCGAGGAGCTCAATAAGGTTGGTACCACCGTGCTGATCGCGACGCACAACCAAGAGGTGCTCAAGCGCTTCCGCCATCCGACCCTGCGTCTCGACAGCGGCGCGTTGACCGGCGGGCCGACACGCGACGAACCCGGCGGGTGAGCGCGGTCGCCATGGCGAAACGGCGCGCCGAGCTGCCGCTGGCCCGCGACCCGGCGAGCCGGTTGCTCCCCTGGATCATCGCGTTCATGGTCTACCTCGCCGGACTGGCGCTCAGTGGAGCGCTCGTTGTCGGTGATGCGCTCCGGGCCTGGGAGCGCAGCCGGACCGGGATGCTGACGGTCGAGGTGCCCGCGGCCGCGGACGGGTCAACGGAACTGCGATTGGAGAAGGCGCTCGAGGTCCTGCACGAGACGGAAGGCGTCGTTCGAGCCACGGCGCTCACCAGGGCCGAGCTGGTGGCCCTTCTGGAGCCCTGGCTTGGCGAGGGACGCGTGGCGCAAGGCCTTCCGCTCCCCGGGTTGATCGACGTCACCGTCGCGCCGGGGGCGGCGCTCGACCTTGCCGCGCTCGAGCGGCGGGTGGCGGCAGCCGTCCCGGGCGCCTCGGTCGACGATCCCGAGCGATGGCTCCGGCCGCTCGTGAACGCCGCCCGCTCGGTCCAGGCGGTCGCCGCGGCGGTCGTGATTCTGGTGGTGGCGGCGTTGGCGGTGACGGTCGTCTTGGCCACCCGGACCGGGCTCTCCGTCCACCACGAGGCCATCGAGGTGCTGCACCTGATCGGAGCCCAGGATTGGTACGTCGCCCGGCAGTTCCAGGTCCACGCGCTGTGGCTGGGGCTCAAAGGCGGGCTCGTCGGGGCCGGCCTGGCGGCTCTCACCGTCGTCGGCATCGCGAGCGCCGGAGCCGACCTCGAGACGGCCTTGTTACCGCGGGTCGAGTTGGGACCGGCGGGATGGGCGGCGCTGGCCGCTCTGCCACTGGTGACGGCCCTCCTCGCCATGATCACCGCCCGCGTGACCGTGCTCCGGGTGCTCGTGCGGCTGACCTGAGGGCGAGCCGATGGCGAGGCCAAGAGGACCAGATGACTCGGCGGCGCCCATCGCGCGCGCGTTCGCCAAGTACCTCGTGACCCTGGCACGCCCCGAGGAAGGAAGGGCCACATGAGGTGGTTGCGGTCGGCGCTCTTCAACCTCGCCTTCTTCGGCTGGACGGTCTTATTCGGCCTCGCCTTCGTCTGGATGCTGCTCGGGACGGCCCGGGCGGCGTTCGCCTACCTCCGCATTTGGGCCGCCACCATCGCGTGGCTCCTGGCCCGGCTCGTTGGGCTCGAGATGGAGGTAAGGGGGCGGGACAACCTGCCTTCCGGGCCCGCGATCATCGCCTCGAAGCACCAGTCGGCGTGGGAGACCGTCATGTTCTTCCTGGTCCTCCGCGAGCCGGCCTTCGTCCTCAAGAGGGAGCTCACGCACGTCCCGCTCTATGGCTGGTACGCGCGCAAGACCGGGGCAATCGCGGTCGACCGCACGGCCGGGGCGCGAGCCGTCAAGCGGCTGGTGGAGGCGGCCCGACGGGCCCTCGCCGCCGGTCGGTCCGTCGTCATCTTCCCGGAAGGGACCCGCGCGGCCCCCGGCCGCCGTCTGCCCTACAACCCGGGGGTGGCGGCCCTCTATACCCAGCTCGACGCCCCGGTCGTGCCGACGGCGCTCAACTCGGGCCTGTTCTGGGGCCGTCGCAGCTTCATGAAGCGCCCCGGAAAGATCGTCGTCCAGTTCCTCCCTCCCATGCCTCGTGGCCTCGACAAACGCCGGTTCATGGCCGAGCTCGAACGCCGGATCGAGGAGGGAGCGACGGCACTCGCCGCTGAGGCCGCCTGAGGACAACTCTGTGGACAACCCTCGGCGAGCCCGATGGGCCGGCCTTTGGATAGTTTCAGGCCGTCGGGTTGAGCCCTGGGGAAAGCGGGGATCGTTCAGGACATCCCCTTTATCGCAAGGCCTTATGCGAGACAGGTGCGGGGACAGAAGTGTGGAACATAACGCGAACATTCGCGTTGACCCACGGCCGGCGCGCGCCTACACTGGCATTCGGCGGGCCGGCTTGAGCCGTGACCGGCCTTTTTTACCCGGCAAAGGGATCCGCCGATGAGCAGCATCGCCCCGATCTCGCTGCAGATCTGGGACATGAAGTACCGGCTCAAGGAGCCGGACGGGACCACGGTGGACAAGACCATCGAGGACACCTGGCGCCGGGTCGCCCGGGCCCTGGCCGCGCCGGAGTCCGACCCGACCCGCTGGGAGGCCCGGTTCTACGACGCGCTCACCGACTTCCGGTTCCTCCCCGCCGGACGGATCCTCGCCGGGGCCGGGACGAAGCGCTCGGTCACGCTCTTCAACTGCTTCGTCATGGGCACGATTCCGGACGACATGACCGGGATCTTCGAACACCTCAAGGAAGCGGCCCTCACCATGCAGCAGGGGGGCGGCATCGGCTACGACTTCTCCACCCTGCGCCCCAAGGGCGCGCCGGTAAAGGGCGTGGGCGCCGACGCCTCCGGGCCGCTGAGCTTCATGGACGTGTGGGACGCGATGTGCCGCACGATCATGAGCGCCGGCCACCGTCGCGGCGCGATGATGGGGACGATGGGCTGCGACCACCCGGACATCGAGGCCTTCATCGAGGCCAAGAGCGAGCCCGGGCGGCTCAGGATGTTCAACCTGTCGGTGCTGGTCACCGACGCGTTCATGACCGCGGTGAAGGAGGACGGGCCCTGGGAGCTCCGCTTCGACGGCGTCACTTACAAGAGCATCGCGGCGCGCGCGCTATGGGACAAGATCATGCGCGCCACCTACGCCTACGCCGAACCGGGGGTGATCTTCATCGACCGCATCAACCGCCGCAACAACCTCGACTACGCCGAGACCATCCACGCGACCAACCCGTGCGGCGAACAGCCGCTGCCGCCTTACGGCGCCTGTCTCTTGGGCTCGATCAACCTGGCCCGTCTGGTCCGCAACCCGTTTGAGAAGGACGCCGACCTCGACCTCGACGAGATCGACCGGCTGGCCAAGGTCGCGGTTCGGATGATGGACAACGTGGTCGAGGTCTCCCGTTTCCCGCTCGAAGCGCAGGCGCACGAGGCGAAAGCCAAGCGGCGGATCGGTCTGGGCGTGACCGGGCTTGCCGACGCGCTCATCATGTGCCGGGCGCGCTACGGAAGCAAAAAGGCGCTCGACCTCGTCGGCCAGTGGATGCACCGGCTCCAGCGCGCCGCGTACCTCGCCTCGAGTGAGCTCGCCGCCGAACGGGGCGCCTTCCCCCTTTTCGACGCCGAGCCGTACCTCGCCGGCGAGACGGTGCGGGAGCTGGATAAGGACGTCCTGAACGCGATCAAGAAGCGCGGGATCCGCAACGCGCTCGTCACCTCCGTCGCGCCCACGGGCACGATTTCCCTCTTGGCCGACAACGTCTCCTCCGGCCTCGAGCCCGTCTTCTCCTTCACCTACAAGCGCAACGTGCTGATGCCGGACGGAAGCACCCGGCCGGAGGAGGTCACGGACTACGCCTACCGCCTCTTTCGCCAGCTCAAGGGCGAGAACGCGCCGCTCATCGACTCCTTCGTCGACGCCCAGCGCTTGAGCCCCACCGACCACGTCGCCGTCCAGGCGGTGGTGCAGAAGTACGTCGACACCTCCGTCTCCAAGACGATCAACTGCCCGGAGGACATCTCCTTCGAGGATTTCAAGGACGTCTACACCCTGGCCTACGATTCGGGGTGCAAGGGCTGCACGACCTTTCGGCCCAACCAGATAACTGGGGCCGTGCTCGAGGCCGGGCGCAAGGAGGCGGGGGAAGCGGAAATGGCGCAAGCCGAGCTGCCGCTCGAGGCGCCGCCCAAGCCCGCCGACACCTTCGAGGCCGGCGGCGTGGTCTACATGACCCAGCCCTTGAGCCGGCCGGAGACGCTGCCGGGCCGCACCTACAAGGTCAAGTGGCCGGAGAGCGACCACGCCATGTACATCACCATCAACGACATCATCCAGGACGGCCGGCGGCGTCCCTTCGAGGTGTTCATCAACTCGAAGAGCATGGAGCACTATGCGTGGACGCTCGCGCTCACGCGGATGATCAGCGCCGTCTTCCGCCGCGGCGGCGACGTCTCCTTCGTCGTCGAGGAGCTCAAGGCCGTGTTCGACCCCCGCGGCGGGCACTGGGTGGGTGGCCGCTACATCCCCTCGCTCTTGGCCGCGTTCGGCGAGGTCATCGAGCGCCACATGATCGACATCGGGTTCCTGGCCAAGCCCGCGACCGAGGCGGCCGCCGAGGCCGCGCTGAGGCAGGCCGTGGGCGACGACCAGCCCCGCTTCCGCTCGTGCCCGCGGTGCTCACAATTGAGCCTCATCCACCAGGAAGGCTGCGACCTCTGCACCTCCTGCGGCTACTCGAAGTGCGAGTGAGGCGCGCCTCAAGACCCGGCCGCGCGCGGGGCGGACGGGAAGCTAGCTGGGCCAGGGCCGGCGGACTCAAACGGAGCAGGCGACGTCCGGCGGAACCTCCCAAGTACCAACTTCCACAAAATGGGGAGTTCAGCCCCCAGCCATCGACGGCGGGGGCATCCGCCGTCGATGGGTGAGGGGGCGCCGACTCAACTCCT
>JBHICW010000032.1:0-14775 GCA_046759785.1 Alphaproteobacteria bacterium | reverse complement strand
AGATCAACCAGTAGGGGATGTAGACCCAGAGCAGCTGTCGGCCCCGCACGTCGGACTTGAAACGGAGCGCCTCGAACTCTGTGCACCGGGCGAAATACCGAATTTGGGCCGCCCGGTACCAGAAATAGGAGAGGCCGAAAGTGGGCAGCAACAAGAGCCAGCACTTTAGCCACGTCGCCATGAGGTCACTTGGACGTCCTTCGAACTGGACCTGCCGGTCGCCGAACCAAGTGTTGTTGAGCTTGTACGTCGTGAGACGCGTGTTCTTGAAGGGGAGAGCGATCCCGAGCGTGGCGACCGTCAGGATCAGGTAGCCCAGCGCCCTGACCGCGTACTGTATGGCAGAGCCCGTTTGAGCGCCGCGAATGCCCCGCCACTGAGTGCGGCTCAGCCGGTACCGGCGGGCCCGGAAAATCGCGATTTGGACCAGGAACAAGAAGGCGAAGGGGTAGGCCGTCTCGACTCCCTGAACGAGCGACGGGGCATCTTCTCCGACGAACACGTCCACCAGCTGGAAGATCACGACGAACGGGATGAAGACGCCAATAACGATAAGAAAACCGAGGAACAGCTCTTTCCCCCTCCCCGTGTATTCGAAGCGGTCGTCGAGGAAGCTGATATGGCTCCACAGGTAACGGCGCACGCGGGTCCTCGCCCAGAACCTGTAAAACGAGAGGGTGACGACGCTGAGCAAGACATTGACGATGACGATCCCGAACAGCTCGCCGCCCACACCGTGGTACCGCGGGCGATTGCGCGGCTCCGACACTTCAGGCGGTGACGGTGCGGTTGGGGGCGAGGGCGCCGTGGTCATAGCGGTTCGTCATGCAGCTTGTCGGCAGGCCCGGGATTGATCCCTGAGCCGCGTCGCGGCGGTCCCCACGGGCCGCCGCCCAACCGGACCGGTTGGTTCGATTATGGTGAGTCGACAACACGATAACCGGTCCGGTTGGGGCCCGCCAAGGGCCTAGAGCGGCTCAATGTCCGGACGCTATAGACCCGGCCCAACCCGCGAGGAGCTGGCGAGCGATACCTAGTTCTGCTTGAGATACTTGAAAGGGTCCAGAGCACGCTTGCCCCTCCGAATCTCGAAGTGGCTCTGGGGCTCAGCCACGCCCCCGGTCCTCCCCACCCGGCCGACGACCTGGCCCCGTCTCACCGGGTCGCCGCGCTCGACGAGGAGGACCTCGTTGTGCGCGTAGGCCGTCACCCACCCGCCCGCATGGCGAATGAGAAGCAGGTTGCCGTAGCCCCTAAGCTCGTTGCCGACATAGGCGACGACCCCGCTCGCCGCCGCGCGCACGGACGTGCCGGCGGGAGCCGCGATGTTGACCCCGTCGTTGTAGAGCCCGCCCGGCTTTGGCCCGAAGGTGGAGACCACCTTGCCGCGGACCGGCCACAGGAAGGTGCCGTCGGCCGGTGCAGGTGGCGAGAGCGTCGCCTTCTCGGTGCGGCCGGTGCCGGTCCCGGCGAGCGCTCGCGCGGACGGCGCCGTTGCCTGCCTTTCGCTCGCCGTCTCCTTTCCCGGCCGCAGGGCCTCTGCCCCCGCGAGGACGAGCCGCTGACCGACGACAAGGCGGTAAGGGGGGGCAAGCCCGTTCGTGCGGGCGAGCGCGCTCGCGCTGAGACCATAGCGGCGCCCAATCCCGAAGAGCGTGTCGCCGGATCGCACCTCGTAGACGCGGGCTCGAGGAAGGATGAGCCGCCGGCCGACGTGCAAGACAAAAGGCGGCGTAAGTCCGTTCGCCTCGATGACGCTGCGGACGGAGACCTTATGGCGTCGCGCGATGGCATAGACCGTGTCGCCCTTCTGGACGACCACCGTCGCCGCACCGGAACGCGCCTCCAGCGGTGGTGCGGGCTTGAGTCCTGGTTGCGGTGGGGTGGCCCCGACCGGCGTGGGCACGGTTCGCGGGCCCTTGTACACGACGGGTGCGGGGGCCTGCTCGAGGCAAGCCGCAAGCAAGACGGCAAGCGTGAGCAACGCGGCCGTCCGGGATCCCATGCGTTCACCCGGCCGGGCTCTTGGTGGTCTCGCCCCCAACCAGCGGCACGAACCGCACGCCCATGAGACGTTCTACCTCGTGGCCGTCGTCCGTGCGACGGAGCCGGACGAGCTCCTGGCCGACGGGGTCGCCCCCGAGCGGCAGGACCATGAGGCCGCCGACCGCGAGCTGGTCGACCAGGGCGGGAGGAACCTCTCTGGTGGCGGCGGTGACCATGATGCGCTCGAAGGGCGCCTGCTCGGGCCAGCCCTTGGTGCCGTCGCCGAGGCGGGTCGTGATGTTATGGAGTCTGAGCTCGGCGAACCGAGCCTCGGCCTCCTTGAGAAGCTCGCGGTGCCGCTCGATCGTGTAGACCCGCCGGCACAGCCGGGCGAGAATGGCTGCCTGGTAGCCAGAGCCGGTCCCTACCTCCAGCACCTTCGTCTGCCGGTCCACCTTGAGCTCCTGCGTCATGAAGGCCACGACGAGTGGCTGGCTTATGGTCTGGCCCAGGCCGATGGGGAGCGCAATGTTGTCGTAGGCCGCATCACGGTACGCCGGCGGCACGAAAAGCTCACGCGGGGTGCGTTCCAACGCCGCCAGGATCCGCGTGTCCATGATCCCCGCGTGGCGGAGATCCATGATCAGCCGGATGGCGGCTTCCTTGGTCACGCCGGCGCCTTGGTCAGTGCTTCGGCGGTGGGAACATGGGTCATGCCCAGGCACAGCGGCGCCGCCGCAATGGCACCGGCACGTTGATGCCGTCGTCGTTGCTGAGCAGGATCCGCATGGGCCCGCGCCGGACCGCGCGCTCAAGCCAAGGGTGTGAGGCGTTCCAGCCCGTCCATGTAGGGCGTCAGGGCCGGCGGTACCATGACCGACCCGCCCTCCTGCTGGTAATTCTCGAGCACCGCCACCAGCGTCCGCCCCACCGCCAGCCCCGACCCGTTGAGGGTGTGCACGTACCGGGTCTGCCGTTCACCGGTCGGCCGGAAGCGGGCTTTCATCCGCCGGGCCTGGAAGTCCCCGCAGTTGGAGCAGCTGGAGATCTCACGATACCTCCCCTGGCCGGGCAGCCAGACCTCGATGTCGTATGTCTTGCGAGCCGCGAAGCTCATGTCGCCCCCGCACAGCAGCACCACCCGGTAAGGCAGGCCGAGGCGCCTCAGCACCTCCTCGGCGCAGGTCGTCATCCGCTCGAGCTCCTCTTCCGAGTGGTCCGGGTGGGAGATGCTCACGAGCTCGACCTTGGTGAACTGGTGCTGGCGCATCATGCCGCGGGTGTCCTTGCCGGCGGCGCCGGCCTCGGCGCGGAAGCACGGCGTGAACGCGGTGACACGGATCGGCAGCCGCGCCTCGTCGACGATCTCGCCCGCCACCAGATTGGTCAGCGACATCTCGGCCGTGGGGATGAGCCACAGGGGAGTGGTTAACTCCAACCGTTTGAAGCCTGCCTTGCCGAAGACGGCCTTATGCTCCACCGCATTGGCGATCTTTCGGGCCAAATTTTGGTCGTTCGGGTCCTTTGGACGGACCTCGGCACGATTCGCTTCCGGGTTAACAACATCAACCTCATCTGCGGTAATGACCTCACGATGCGAGGTCTCGAAGAGGTCATCCTCGAACTTCGGCAGATTCCCAGTCCCGAACGCCGCCTGGTCGCGCACCAGAAGCGGCGGGTTCACCTCGGTGTAGTCGAACTCACGGGTGTGCATATCGAGCATGAACTGGGCGAGCGCCCGCTCGAGCCGCGCCAGCGTGCCTGAGAGCACGACGAAGCGCGCCCCCGATATGCGTGCCGCGCGCTCGAAGTCCATCAGGCCAAGCCCCTCGCCGATGTCGAAGTGCTCTTTCGGCGTGAAGTCGAAGCCACGCGGCTCGCCCCAGCGGCGCAGCTCGACGTTCGCGGTTTCGTCCTCGCCCGGCGGCACCGAGTCGTCCGCAATGTTGGGCACGCCGACGAGCAGGTTCTCGAGCTCGCTCCGCGCCGCCCGCTCGGCCTCCTCCGCCTCGCGGATCTTGTCCTTAAGGCCGGTAACCTCGGCGATCAGGGCCGAGGCATCTTCGCCCCGCACCTTGACGGCGCCGATCTCGTGTGAGGCGTCGTTGCGCCGTTTCTGCATCTCCTGCAGGCCGGTTTGGAGGGACCGGGCGCGGGCGTCGAGCTCCAGGATCTCGCCGGCCATCGGAGGCAGACCGCGCTTGGCACAGCCCGCGTCGAACGCGACCGCGTTCTCGCGGATCCACTTGAGGTCAAACATGGCGGGTCGTGGAAGAAAAGGACGGCCCTATATACGTCGCGGCGTCCCCGACGTCCATCGCCCTAGCGGTCAAGGTTGAAGTCGGTTTCCTCGAAGGTCTCCTCGGGACCGCCGTCGTCGTCGGACGGGCCCTCCTCTTCCGTCGCTTCGCGTTTGGCGCGCCGCTTCTCGACGACCCGGACGGCGACGATCGACACCTCGTACAGCAGGATGACCGGCAGCGCCAGGCCGATTTGGCTGAAAGGATCGGGCGGCGTGAGGATCGCAGCGGCAACAAAGGCAAGGACGATGGCGTACTTGCGCTTGGACGCCAAGCCCTTCGCGGTGGTAAGGCCGGCCCGGGCGGCGAGCGTCAGCACGAGCGGCAGCTGGAAGCACACCCCAAAGGCGATGATCAGCTTCAGCAGCAGCGAGAAGTACTCGCTGACCCTGGCCTCGAGTTCGATCGGCAGGATGCCATCGCCACCCGGAGTCTCGAAGGTGAGGAAGAAGCGGAGCGCGACGGGAAAGAACGCGTAATAGACAACTGCCCCACCCGCCGCGAACAGCACCGGACCGGCCGCTATGTACGGCAGCACCGCCCACTTCTCGCGCCGGTAAAGTCCGGGCGCAATGAACGCCCACGCTTGGCTCGCGATGACTGGCAGCGCAATGCATAGGCCGGCGAAGAACGCCACCTTGACGTACGTGAAGAACGTCTCGTGCGGTCCGGTGAAGATCAGCCGCCGGCCCTCTTGGCCCGCGAAGATCTCGGCCAACGGACGGGCCAGGAACGCGTAGATATGCTCGGCAACGAAGAAGCTGGCGACGAAGGCGACAAGGAGCACGACGGCCGAGCGCACCAGCCGCGTGCGAAGCTCGATCAGGTGGTCGAGCAGCGGCGCCTTGCCTTCGTCGATGTCCTTCAGCACCGCTTAGGCCCCGGCCTAGGTCTTAGCGGGACCGTCGGCTTTCGCGTGCTCGCTCGGTGAGGAACCCCCAGGCTGAGCCCGGCTCTCCTCTTCCTTTTTGGGCTTGGCGGCGTCCTCCCCGCCGGCGGAGGCGCCCGCGCCCGCCTCCTCGGCTGATGCCGCGGACGCGGCCGAGCCGTCGCCCTTGCCTTCCGCCTCGCTCAGGTCGACGGCCTTCGAAAGGCTTCCCGTCGGGTCGATGGCCTTCTCGATCTCTTTCTTGGGGTTCACGCGGCCGACCTGCTCGACCCCTTTCTTGACCTCGTCGAGCTCGGCTTCGCGAATCATATTGTCGATGCTGCTTTGGAACTCGCGTGCCGTCGCCCGGGCCTTGCCGGCCCACCGGCCAACCACACGCAACATCCGCGGCAACTCCTTCGGCCCAACGACGATCAAAACGATCACGGCGAGGACCACCATCTCCGACCAGCCAATATCAAGCATGGCCGCTCATGCCCCTGGCAACGCCCTCCGTCGCCCGCCCGGACCTCAGCTCTGGGCCGCCTCGTCCTTCTCCACGGAAGCCTTGTCTGCGGTTGCCGTGGCGTCGCTGTCGATTTTCTTGGGTGACTCAGGATCCTCCTTCATACCGGACTTGAAGGACTTGATACCCTTCGCCAAATCGCCCATCAGGCTAGGTATCCTTCCGCGCCCAAAGAGCAGAAGGACGATCGCCAGTACGATCAGCCAATGCCAAATACTGAAAGTTCCCATGTAACCTCACTCCCAATTTCGCTCATTGGGCCGCCATGACCTCTGCCGAATGATGTCAGAAAACGCAACGATACGCAATGCGCCCCCCGGGCCCGGATCGAACTCCGCTCACGCTCACTCTACTCTACTTATTAGGTACGGCGCAGGGAAAGATAAAGAGGTCGTCCGAGGTGAGTGCGATGCGGACCTGGCTGCCCACCGCGGGCGCATCATGGCCGGCGAATCGCGCCTTGACCTCGGTGCCGTCGGCCTCGAGGCGGAGCACGACCACGGAGTAGGGCCCGGTGACGTGCCTAGCGGCGACGACCGCGGCCGCCCCCTCCCTGTCCGCCGAATCCCTGAGCCCTAGCGCCTCCGGACGGATCAACACGTCCACCCTGGTTCCGTCCGCGATCCCGCGGGCCGCCACCGTCCCGAACGGACTCGCCACGGCACTTTTCTCGACCATCCCATGGACGCAGTTGACCTCAGAGAGAAACCTGGTGACGAAGGCGTTGGCGGGCTCGTGGTAGACCGCTTCCGGCGCACCCACCTGCTCGATCCGCCCGGCCCGCATGACCGCGATGCGATGCGCCATGTACATGCCTTCCTCGGGGTCGTGGGTGACGAGAAGGGTGGAGGCCTGGGCCTCCCGCAGGACCTTCAACGTCTGGTCGCGGATCTGATCGCGCAGCCGGACGTCGAGGCCCGAGAAGGGCTCGTCCAGCAGCATCAGCCTGGGCCTGGGGGCCAGCGCGCGGGCCAGCGCGACCCGCTGCTGTTCGCCTCCGGAGAGTATGTGGGGATAGCTTGCGGCGAAGTGAGCCATCCCCACTCTTTCGAGCATGTCGAGCGCGGCCTGGCGCCGCTCCGCCGCGGGCAGGCGGGAAAGTCCGAAGGCCACGTTTCCCGCCACCGTGAGATGCGGGAACAGGGCATAGTCCTGGAACACTAGGCCCACACCCCGCTCCTCCGGCGGTACCACCCCCTTCGGCCCGGCCACCTCGCGCCCGCCGATGACCACGCGCCCCTCTTGGAGCTCCTCCAGCCCAGCGGCGATCCGCAACAGCGTCGTCTTGCCGCAGCCGGATGGCCCCACGAGGCAGATGATCTCGCCCTCCTCGACCGTAAGGTTGACGCCGTCCACGACCGTTAGGCCGTCGAAGGCGTGGCTCACACCCTCGAGGAGGAGGCTGGTCATTCTCCGCTAACCCCCTCCGGATGGCCGGGCCGGGAGCGGGTGATCGCCAGGCTCAAGACGATGACCGGCACGATCCCCGCGGCGACGATGGCAAGGGCCGGACCCGCCGCGTCGGCGAGGCGCTCGTCCGAGGCGAGCTCGAAGGTGCGGACGGCAAGGGTGGTGAAGTTGAACGGCCGCATGATCAGCGTCGCCGGCAGCTCCTTCATCACGTCGACGAAGACAAGGATAGCGGCGGCGAGCAGGCTGCCGGAAACGATCGGGACGTGGACCCTGGCGAGCGCCCCGCCGGCGGAGCGGCCGAGGGTTCGGGCCGCGCCGTCCATCGTCGGCGTTACCTTGGCGAGACTCGCCTCGACGGTGTTGAACGAAATGGCAAGGAACCGCACGAGATAGCCGTAGACGAGCGCGATGACGCCGCCCGTGAAGATGAGCCCGGTCGACAGGCCGAAGAGGTCGCGCATCGATGCGTCGATGCGGTTGTCCAGCCAGGCGAGGGGCAAGAGCACCCCGACGGCGATCACCGAGCCGGGCACTGCGTAGCCGAGGGTGGCGACGCGCGCCGCGGCGTGCACCGGCGGCGTGGGCCTGAGCCTGAGCCCATACGCGATCAGGAGGCCGACGGCGACCGCGAGGGCGGCCGTCATCGCGCCCAGGGCGACGCTGTTCCAGGCGAGCGCCAGGAACCGGGCGTCGATCACGCGCTCGGCCGTCGCCGCCGCCCATACCAGCAGTTGCCCGCCCGGCAGCAGGAAGCCCAGAAGGATGGGAACGAAACACGCCGTGAACGCCAGGACGGCCCGGCCTCCACGAAGGCGGTAGCGAGGCAGAGCCCGGTAGCGGCGGGAGGTGTGGTAGAACCGCCGTCGCCGCCGCGACGCCCGCTCAAGAACGATGAGGACGAGCACGAACAGCATCAAGATCGCCGCAAGCTGGGCGGCGGCGGTGGGGTCGCCGAGACCGAACCAGGTGCGGAAGATGCCGGTGGTGAAGGTATCGACGGCGAAGTACTGCACCGCACCGAAGTCGCTCAACGCCTCCATCAGGGCGAGCGCCACGCCGCCGACGATCAAGGGCCGAGCGAGCGGCAGGGCGACGTCGCGGAAGCTGCGCCAGGGGCCGCGACCCAGGGTGCGGCTCACCTCGATGGCATTGACCGACTGCTCCAGGAAGGCCGCGCGTGCCAGAAGGTAGACGTAGGGATAGAGGACGAGAGTCATCACCGTGACCGCGCCCCCGAGTGAACGGATATCCGGGAACCAATAGTCGCCCTTTTGCCACCCGAACCACCCGCGGAGCGCCGTCTGGACGGGCCCGGCGAACTCGAGCATTCCGGCGTAGGTGTAAGCGATGACGTACGCCGGTACCGCCAACGGCAAGAGCAACGCCCACTCGAACACACGCCTCAACGGGAATCGGCACATTGTGACCAGCCACGCGGTGGTGACCCCGATGAGCAACGTCCCCGTTCCCACCCCCACCATCAGCCCAAGCGAGTTCCCGACGTAGCGCCAGAGGACGGTTTCGGCCAAGTGGTGCCAGACCTCCCCGGCCGGCGCGAAGACCGAGCCGAACACCACCAGGACCGGCACCGACACCAGCCCGGCGACGACCAGGGCGAACAGAGTCCACGCGTCGAGGCGAAGCCATAGCGCGCCGTGCGGCGCGAAGCGGCGGCGAATGGCTGCGGCGACCAGAGACATGGCGGCTCTCGCCTACCGACGACCCGACGAATCGGCAAGCGACGCGCCCGACAGCGACCGCTGGGCCGGACGACGCGCCACCGCCGCCCCCGGCGCCCCGGTACAGACCTGCCCATCAGGCGCTTCCCCAGAGCCCTCCAAGGGCGGGACCATAGGGCGAGCCATCCTCATTGCAATTGCTGCCGGGTCCAGGCCAGCGGGAGCCGGGCCGCCATCGCGGGTCGCCTCCTTCGCGAACAGCCGAGGCCAGCCCCGGGCAAGCGAAGTGCCGGGGCCGTTCGCGGCGTCACTTCCATCCCACACGGTCGGCGATCCTCACCGCCTCCGCGTTGTTCTCGCCGAGAACCACGAGGTTGAGATCGTCGGCCTTGAACTCCCCCCATGACGCGACGACGTCCGATGTCGGGACGCCGGGCTTCACAGGGTACTCGTTGACGACCTCGGCGTAGATACGTTGGGCCTCGCGGCTCACGAGAAACTCGAGCAGCTTGATGGCGTTCTCCCGGTTGCGCGCGCTCTTGGTGACGGCGGCCCCGCTGATGTTGACGTGGACCCCCCGACCGCTCTGGTTCGGCCAGAAGATTGCCACCCTGGCCGCGACGTCCCTGTCCTTCGGGTTATCCGACCTCGTCAACCGAGCCAGGTAATAGGTGTTGGCGATGGCGATTTCGCATTCTCCGGCCGCGACGGCCCGGATCTGGTCGCGGTCGCCCCCTTGGGGCGTGCGCGCGAAGTTGGCCACCAACGCCTTAGCCCAGGCCTCCGTTCGTTCCACACCCAGGTGCTCGATCATCGCCGAGAGCATGGATTGGTTGTAAATGTTGTTCGACGAACGAACGCAAATTCGCCCCTTCCACGTTGGATCGGCCAGCGCCTCGTAGGTGGAAAGCTCGGTCGCCTTCACGCGATCCTTCGCATACACGATGGGGCGCGCGCGGACCGACAGCCCGTACCAAGTGCCTTGCGGATCCCGATATCGAGCCGGGATGCTCGAATCCAGGAGCCTCGATTCGACGGGCTGAAGCACTCCCGCCTCCTTCGCGCGGACGAGGCGGCCGGCGTCGACGGTGAGGAGAACGTCGGCCGGACTGTTGGCCCCCTCGCGCCGCAGCCGTTGGAGCAGCATGTCGGCGTTGCCGCTGACGACATTGACCTCGATCCCGGTCTCGGCGGTGAACCGATCGAAGAGCGGCCTGATCAGAACTTCCTGGCGTGCGGAGTAGACGTTGACCGCGGCCGCCTGCGCGGGCTGGGGTCCGGCCGGGATGAGCGCCGCTAGTGCGACGGCGGCTAGGGCCGACGGTCTTGCCGCCGTCCATCTTCGTCGGCTGCCGGACCACCCTGCCCGTGTTGAGGTGTGCACCGCTCTCCCCTTACTCTTTCTTTAGGACTTTCGGACGATCCCAGCCGTCCGCGTCGGCCGAAGCGATCGGCGCTATGGCCCCCAGGGTCACGGAATCATATTGCCAATGCATCGCATTCGCAAGATCTTTTCGGCAAGCGCCGCGGACCTATCTCCTTTGAGGGTTACCGCTGACGCGTCACCCGAGGTGCCGGTCCCGTCTGCCCGTCAGCGCTCTGGTGCGTCTCCGCTCGACGCCTCCTGCGACCGCTCGCCCCCCACGCTCGCGGGGCCGTCCGGACTGCGAAGTGGGGTCACGATCGGCTGCGGCTCGAGGAGGCCGGCCGCCTTGAGCTCTTCGACACCCGGAAGGTCGTCGAGGGACTCGAGCCCGAAATGGTCGAGGAAAGCGTCCGTGGTCGCCCACAGCGTGGGACGCCCGGGCACGCGCCGGCGGCCCCTGGGACGAATCCACCCCGCCTCCAGGAGGATGCTGAACGTGCCTCGACTGCTGCTTACGCCGCGGATCGCCTCGATCTCCGTCCGAGTGACCGGCTGGTGGTAGGCGATGATGGCTAGCGTCTCGAGCGCGGCGCGAGAGAGCTTGCGCTCGACGGTCACGCGGCTCCTGAGGCGGCGAGCGAGATCGGGAGCGGTACGGAAGGTCCATTTCCCGGCCACACGCACCAGGTTGACGCCCCGCCCCGCGCACTGGCGCTCCAGGTCGTCCAAGAGACCCTTCGGGTCCGCCCCTTCCGGCAGGCGCATCGCCAGCTCCTCCTCGGAAAGGGGCTCGGCCGAGGCGAAGAGCAGCGCCTCGACAAGGCGAAGCTGCTCGGCCCGGTTCATCGAGGGGACGACCCCTTCCTGAGGTAGATCGCGCCGTACGGGGCCGTCTGGCGCAGCCGGATCTTCCCCTCGCGAGCCATCTCCAGGCTGGCGGTCAGGGTCGCAGCGACGGCCGAACGAAACACCAGCCCGCCCTTGACACCCGCCGGCAGAAAGCGCAGCAGGCTCTCCCAGTCGCGCACGTGTTCGACCAGGCGGGCCAGGCGCTCGAGCGCTTCCTCGACCGCGAAGTAAGCCGAGCTTTCGATCCTCAAGGTCGCGCCGCCGGTACGCACCCGGTGCTCCGCGTAGGCCTTGAGAAGGTCGAACAAGGTAACGGCGAATTTCATCTCCCGCTCCACCGGCGTCCCCTCCGGGGCGCCCCTGGCGAACACCTCCCGACCCAGCTGCGGCCGCGCCATGAGGCGCGTCGCCGCGTCGCGCATGGCGTCAAGCCTCCTCAGCTGGAAGGCGAGCGCCTCGGCCATCTCCTCGGCCGAAGGCTCGTCCGTTGCCGGCTCGGGCAAGAGGAGCCGCGACTTGAGATACGCCAGCCACGCCGCCATGACGAGGTAGTCGGCGGCGAGCTCGAGCCGCAGCTGACGCGCTCGGGAGATGAAGGCAAGGTACTGGTCGGCGAGTTCAAGGATAGAGATCCGGGTGAGGTCGACCTTCTCCCGCTTGGCCAGGTCAAGCAGCAGGTCCAGCGGCCCTTCGAAGCCCTCCAGGTCCACGACCAGGCGCTCGTCGTCCCCCGGGGTCTCCCAGCCTTCCTCGACGTTGCTCTCCGGCGCGAAGGGTTCCGTCGTCACGGCCGCTCCTAGCCAAGACCTAGTAGGAGCGCGAGCGATTGGCCAATTAACTCGTGGTCAACGCCCGCGATCGAGGTGATGCCCCTGATGACGAAAGTGCTAGGCACCCAAACTAGCCAGAAAAAAATGTGTAGATCGATACCGAAAATTTTCCCCACCAAATGGGGAAGAAACAGAACCCCGATGATGATGAACAGGCCCCAGCGTTCGAGCCGCGCCAATGGCAAGGCCAGCCACCTGGGCAGTAGGCCGACGGCGACCCGTCCGCCGTCGAGAGGCGGCAGCGGCAACATGTTGAACACGGCCAGTATCACATTGATGAGCAAGGATGCGACCAGCGTCAACGCAGTCCATTGGGCCAGGGGCCCCGGCAATAGATAAACGAAGCGAAGGAGCCAAGTCGAGAAGAGCGCAAGACCAATATTGACGCCTGGCCCGGCGAGCGCGACCCAGATCATGTCGCGCTTCGGCTGGCGCAGGCGCGCGAAGTTTACCGGCACCGGCTTGGCAAAGCCGAAAACGATCGGGGACCTTATCAGCAGCAACAGAGCCGGCAGCACCACTGTGCCGAAGCGGTCGATATGCTTTAGCGGGTTGAAGGTCACCCGCCCCAAGCGGTAGGCGGTGTCGTCACCGAGCCGCCAGGCCACATAGCCATGCGCAGCCTCGTGCAGGGTGATGGCGAACAGCACCGGCAGCACCCAGACTGAGGCGGTCCACAGCACGGCACCGAGATCGAATCCGTCGATCACGCCGCCACCCCTCCACTGAGCAGCGCCTCAAGTCGCGACCGTACCGCCTCGGCATCGACGGCCTCGGGCTCCCTCAACCGGTTCCTGGCCCGCGTGCAGCGCCGAGCCGCCGCCTCGCTCAGGGGACCGGCGCCAGCGACGACCTCTTCCATCTCGGCGAGAGCGCCGCTCGAATGCAGCACCAGATCGCACCCGGCCGCGAGCGCCGCCGCCGCCCGATCGCCGAGCCCTCCATCGAGGGCTTCCATCGAGAGGTCGTCCGAGATGAGGACGCCCTCGAAGCCGATCTCCCCCCGGATGACCTCCTCGATGACACGGCGTGACTGGGTGGCGGGGCGGTCGTCCACCGCCTCGTAGAGCACGTGGGCCGTCATGGCCCAGGGCGCGTCGGCGAGGCCCTTGAACGGCACGAAGTCCGTCGCGCGCAGGAGGGAGAGCGGCGCCGCCACCCTGGGAAGCTCCGCATGGCTGTCGACGACGGCCCGGCCGTGGCCGGGAATGTGCTTGATGAGGGGTAGCACGCCGCCGGCAATGAGGGCGTCGGCGAAGGCGCGGCTCAGCCTGGCGACGACCGGCGCCTCGGTGCCGAAGGCGCGGTCGCCGATCACATCGTGGGCATCCGGCACGGGCACGTCCAGAACGGGTGCGCAGTCGACGGTGATGCCGAGCTCGCCGAGCTCCGCCGCGATCAGACGGCCGTTGAGGCGAGCCGCCTCCGCGCCGGCGGCCGGATCCCGGCGGGCGAGCTCGCCGAACGCGCGGGCGGGGGGCGCCGCCCGCCAGTGAGGAGGCCTAAGCCGGGCCACTCGGCCTCCCTCCTGGTCGATGAGCACCGGCGCGTCGCGTCGGCCGACGGCGTCCCTGAGCGCCGCAACAAGGGCGCGCGCCTGCGCCGGCGTCTCGCAGTTGCGCTCGAACAGGATGAAGCCCGCCGGGTCCGTCTCCGCGAAGAACGCCTTTTCCTCCGGTGTAAGCGCGGAGCCGCCACAGCCGAAGACCACCGCCCTGGGCCGAACGTCCTCAGCGTGAGACGACAAGACAATCCTGCTTGCGCGCCTTGAGTTGCCGACAGAGCACCTTGGCGGCCGCCGTGCCGTCACCGGCGGCGACGCGCAGCCGGAAGAAGACCCCCTTGTCGGACCCCAGGTCCACTTTCTGGACCACGGGGATGGAGGCCCCGAGAAGGTCCCCGTGGGCGCTGCGAAGCGCGTGCCATGCCCGCTCGGCTTGCTTGTGGGAACGGTAGGCGCCGAGCTGCACCAGGGCAGGCGGACCCGCAGGACCTGGGGCGGCAGGCTTCTGCGAAGGTGGTGCCGGAGGGGGAACGGCGGCGACCTCCCTCTCCGCCCGCTCCGGTCCGGACGCCGCCGCCGAGTCCTCCTGCTCGGGGACGAGTGAGCCCCCAGCGGCCGGAGCCGCCGCAGGCGCCGCCGAGTCCTCCTGCTCGGGGGCGAGTGAGCCCTCAGCGGCCGGGGCCGCCGCAGGCGGCGCGGTGCCCCTCTGTTCCTCGGACCGAGGGGTCTCCGGTTCCGGCTTCGGCAGCGGTTCCTCCGGTGGCGGCAGCAGGCGTTCGACCCCGCCCCCGGTTTCCTCAGGGTTCAGGGCCCCATAGACCAGTTTGTCCTGGTTCGGAACCTCCATGCCGCCGGCCTCCTCCGGGCGCATCTTCGTTGGGGACGGATCCGCCTTGATGAGCGGCGGCTCGCCCACCTCGCCGAATTCGATCCGCACCAGCCCCCGGTCCAGGACGTACCAGACCCCCGCCGCCACGGACGCCAAAAGGATCACGGCCAGGTAAGGCCAGCGGCCACGCCGACGCATCTCGGGTTCGTCCGTGTACAGCGGACGGCGAGGCTCCGACGCCTGGTCCGGTACCGTCATCTACCGCATCTCCTTGGCCGGTGTGACGCCGAAGATAGCAAGCCCGGAAGCGATGACCAGCCCCACCGCCCGGACGAGCGCCAGCCTTGCTAAGGTGAGTGCACGGTCGTCAGCCACCACGAACCGGAGACGGGCCTCCTCCTTGCCCTTGGTCCAAAGAGCGTGGAAGGCGGCGGCCAGGTCGTACAGGTAAAACGCCAATCGGTGCGGCTCGTGCGCCTCGGCGGCGCCCTCGACCAGCCGCGGCCAGTACGCGAGCGTCTTGATCAAATCAAGCTCATCCGCGTCGGTCAAGCGCCCGAGGTCGGCGCGGGCGAGCGCGGCGGGAGAGAGATCGAGGTCCGGAAAGGCTGAAGCCGCGTGGCGC
>JBHICW010000031.1:0-14823 GCA_046759785.1 Alphaproteobacteria bacterium | reverse complement strand
ATCGAGAAGGTCGGCAAGGAGTTCGTCGAGGGGTTCATCTTCCAGTTCCCCGACTTCGACGACCCGAAGCTCAACGAGCCGCACATCAACTTCCGCAGGCCGCACGAGTTCTTCCAAACGTACTCGGAACGCTACCCGGGGACGTGGAGCGCGGTGTCGTGGGAGTACACGGCGATCCTCGAGCAGTGGAAGGCTGCCGTCGAGAAGGCCGGCAGCATCGAGCCGATGGCCGTGTTCGAGGCGATGAAGGCCGGCGGGCGAGCCCCGCACGTCTACGGCGACGCCAACTGGTGGGGCAAGGAGCTGTTCGGCATCGACAACGCGCTGGTCGGCGATTGGCCGGTCGTCGAGATCCAGAACGGCAAGGCCAGAATCGTCGAATACAAGAGCATCATCGACTGGTGGGCGAAGAACAAGGACATCATGATCAAGCACTTCGAGGCGCTCGGCGAGATGTGGTACCAGAGAAAAGCCTGATCGCGTCCCGACGGCGCCACGGCCGGGCGTTCGCTCGGCCACAATAGCTTGGAACCGGGGCAAGACCTGCCCCGGTTCTTCCCTGCCGGTCTCAGGGAGAGACGCGTGGAGCTCATCGTCCAGACGACCGTGAACGCCCTGGTGGCGAGCAGTTTCGCCGCCTTGATGGCGGTGGGGCTGGTGCTGATCTTCGGCGTCATGCGGATCGTCAATTTCGCCCACGGCGAGCTTTACATGGTGGGCGCGTACGCCGTGTGGTGGCTCTATGCCGTCAATGGCTGGCCGTTCTTCCTCGCCGTGGCGGGCGCGATCGTCGTCGTCGGGGTCATCGGCTTGGTCATGGAGCGCTTTTTGTTCCGGCCCATGCGGGACAACCCCTTGGGCGGGCTTATCATGTCGGTGGGGGTCCTGTTCATCCTCCAGGTCCTTGCCGGCGACTTCTTCGGGGTTGGCCTTATGAAGCACGTTCCGCCGGCGTTCCCCGGGGTGGTGGAGGTGTTCGGGATCGCCGCGGCCAAGGTTCCCTGGCAGCGGCTCGTCGTCATCGGTGTCGCGGTGTTATTGCTCGTTGGTTTGTGGGCGTTCCTCGGCCGCACCAGGTTGGGCTGGGCGCTCAGGGCCTGTGCCCAGGACCGCGAGGCCGCCGCCCTTCAGGGGATCGGCATCAACAGGGTCTCGCTCCTCGCCATGGGCCTAGGGGCTGCGCTCGCCGGCGCCGCGGGCGGGGTGATGGCGCCGCTCGTCCAGGTCTACCCTTACATCGGCCACTCCGTCATCATCACCGCCTTCATCGTCATCATCGTCGGCGGTATCGGCAGCCTCGAGGGTGCGGTGCTGGCGGCGTTCCTCTACATGTTCTTCCACACCTTCGTGACGACCTACTACGGCGGCGACATCGCCACCATCCTGGGACTCTTGCTGATGCTCCTCGTCCTCGTGATCCGGCCGACGGGGCTGCTTGGGACCCGTGGCTAGGACTCTCGCCGTGGCCCCGAAGGTGGCGGGCCTGGCGGTGCTGTTCGCCGCCCTCATAGCCCTGCCGTACACGGTGCGTTTCCACCAGGTGGATATCCTCATCTTCTTGCTCATCAACGTCATCGTCGTCGTGAGCTACCGGCTCATCACGACCACCGGCGAGTGGTCGCTGGGACACGTCGTGATGATGGGCGTCGGCGGCTACGCGAGCGCCTTGCTGGCCAAGAAGCTCGGGCTCGCCTTCTGGCTGTCGGCTCCCCTGGGCGCCCTGATCACGGGCCTCATCGCCTTGGTGTTGAGCTTCCCGCTCTTCCGCATGAAGGGGTTCTACTTCCTGATCGGCTCGTTCGCCGCGGGCGAGGCGATCCGCCGTACCTGGAACGCCTTCCGCGACCCGTTCGGCGGCCCGGGCGGGCTTGTGTATATCCCCTCGCCGGAGCTGACGTTGCCCGGCCTCGGCGCGATCGACTTCGCCCATCCGATCAACTTTTACTTCCTCACCCTAGTGGTGATGACCGTGTCGCTGTGGCTGATGTATCGGGTCGAGAGGTCGCGCGTCGGCCTTACCTTCCATGCCATCCACTGGCAGGACGATTTGGCCGAGTCGGTGGGAGTCAACATCTGGCGTTACAAGACTCTTGCCTTCTGCATCGCCTCGTTCTTCGTCGGGCTCGCCGGTGCGCTGGTTGGCCACTATCTCGGCACGGTCAACCCGCCCCAGTTCGCCTTGGCGGTCATGCTCTACGCCCTCGTCTGGGTGATCGTCGGCGGGACCGGCACCTTCGCCGGCCCCATCATCGGGGTCACGGTCCTCACGATCGTTGACGAAATGCTCCGCCAGTCCGAAGAGCAATTCGAGCTCGTCGTTAGGATGATCGTGGAAGGGTTGCTCGACTTGGAGGTTGGCACCGTAAATATGGCGGTGCAGCGCCCGCTGATCTATGGCGTGATCCTGATCTTAATGGTGCGCTTGCTCCCGCACGGCCTCGAAAGCCTGCCCGCCAAGGTCAGGGGGTATCTGGCGCGGCGGAAGGAGCGGGCGCCCTGACGTCCCCGCCGCCCGGTCCCGGGTGGCTCACAAGGGGCGTCAACAGCGCGGCGGCGAGGAGCTTGCGAAGGTCGGTAAACCCGGCGCCGCGCTCGCGGGCCCAGCGGGCGCGCGGGGACGAGGGCGCCGCGGCCGCAAGTCTCTGAATCCGGGCGCTGAGCGCCGGGACCTCCTCGTGGCTGCCCGTCTCGGCCAATGCGCCGCGAAGGTTGTTCAAGATGACGACGAGCCCTTCGTCCCTCGGGCCTAGCGCCCCCTCGCGGGCCTTGAGCGCCTCCCGGTACAGGTCTTCGGCCTCCTTCGCCTTTCCGGCGCCGTGGAAAAGTTCGCCCAGGTTGTTGAGCGTCGCGCCCCGCCCGGCGTCGGCGAGGCGCTGGGCCTCCTTGAGGGCGAGGGCGCGGTACCAGTCTCGATATTTCTGTTCGAGCCGGAGGTGGAAGAGCGAGCTCCGGGCGCGCTGCCCGGGATCCATGCGCTCGACCCAGCGGGGGCTCAAATCCCATGCCGCGAGGGCCTCCCGGTACAGCGCCTCAGCTTCCCTGGCGTCGCCGACTGATCTTGCGGCGGCGGCCTGGTTGTGAAGGCCCGCGGCCCGCCGGGGGTCGTCCGACCCAAACCCTTGCGCCAGCTCGACCGCCGCCCGCCAGAGGGCGCCGGCCTCCTCATGCCTGCCGGCGTCGAAGACATCGCGCCCCGCTTCCGTGAGGTGCTCCCACAGGAGATCGCTGAGCCGCCAGGGAGCGGAACCGCTCACCGCCCCTGTCCCCGGCGCGCGGGCGAGACGACGGGCGCCGCCCCGGCGGCCGGATCAGCCGCCCAGATAGGCCTTCTTGACGTGCTCGTGCTCGTGGAGGTCGCTCGCCTCCCCTTCGAGCGCCACCCGCCCCGTTTCGAGGACGTAGCCGTAGCGGGCAAGCGTGAGCGCCAGCTCCGCGTTCTGTTCCACCAAGATGACGGGCACTCCCCTTTGGTTGATCTCGCGGATGATCGTGGCGATCTCCTGCACCATCGCGGGCGAGAGCCCGAGGGAGGGCTCATCCAGCAGCAACAGCTTCGGGTTCGACATGAGCGCCCGCCCGATAGCGAGCATCTGCTGCTCGCCCCCGCTCAGAGTCTTGGCGTACTGCTTTTGCCGCTCGGTGAGCCACGGGAAGTGGGCGAAGACCTTCTCGAGGTCCCCGGCGACCCCGTTCTTGTCTGAACGAAGGAAGGCGCCGATGTAAAGGTTCTCGAGCACGGTGAGCTCGGGGAAGAGGCGCCGCCCCTCCGGCACGTGGGCGATTCCCAGTTTGACGATCTTCTCGGGCGGAAGCCCGTCGATCCGCTGGTCCTGAAACCAGATTTCGCCGGAGCTCGGCTGGATGAGGCCGGAGATCGCCCTGAGCGTGGTCGTCTTGCCGGCCCCGTTGGCACCGATGAGGGTGACGATGTCGCCCTCGTTCACCTCGAGCGAGACGCCCTTGAGCGCGGCGACCTTATGGTAATGGACGGAGACGTCGGCGAGACGGAAGAACATCTCAAGCCGTGCCCAGATAGGCCTCGATCACCTGCTCGTTGGTGCGGATCTCCTCCGGCGAGCCCTCGGCGAGCAGGCGGCCGAAGTTCAGCACCGTGATCTTTTCGCACAGCCCCATCACCGCCTGCATGTCGTGCTCGACGACGAGGAGCGTGACGCCCCGGTCGCGGACCTTCTCCACAAGCGCCATCGTCTGCCGGGTTTCCTCGGGGTTCATGCCGGTGAACGGCTCGTCCAGCAGCAGCAGCCTGGGATCCGCCGCCAGCGCCACGGCCACGCCCAGCGCCCGCTGGAGCCCGTGCGGCAGGTTCATGGCGAGGTCGTCCTTGCGCTCGCTCAGTCCGATGAAGGCCAGGATCTCCAGGGCCTTGTCCTCGGCCCGCCGCTCGACCTCCCGGGTGGTGCCCAGCAGGGCGCCCATGACCCCGACCTTCGCATGGAGGTGGCAGCCCACCAGTACGTTCTGGAGCACCGTGAACTCGTGGAACAGCGTCGTCGACTGGAAGGTCCTGACAAGTCCCAGGCGCGCGATCTCGCTCGCCTTGAGCCCCGAGATCTTTTGCCCCCGGTAGAAGATCTGCCCGGAGGTGGGCGGGTAGTAGCCGCTAATGATGTTGAAGGTCGTCGTCTTGCCCGCACCGTTGGGGCCAATGAGCCCGCGGATCTCGCCTTCCTCGACGCGGAAGCTCAGCTCGTCGACGGCGGCGAGTCCGCCGAACCGCTTGCTCACCCGCTCGACCTCGAGGACCCCCATGTCACGACCCTGTGGATCGGTCACGCGTCTCGCCCTCCCTTTTGGCGGCGCGCATTGTAACAGACTGCCGTGGCGCGCCAGCGCGAATTTCTGCCGCGGCTGGGCGCCGGCGCCTATCGTGCTTGCGCGGCCGCCCGAGGCCTCGCTTGTCTCCCTGGGCGGCGCCGTCGGCGACGCGAGACGGGGGTGCGGGTGGGCAGAGCGCCTCGTGGGCGCCTCTTCCCAGGCGGGATTGGCGATCCTCTTGAGCGCGCGCCCGGGCGGTGCGATGCCAAGCGTGCCGGGAGGAACGGGGGGGCGCGCCTCAGGCCGGCGGGTCCGCGCAGCTCACGAGTACCGTCACCCCAGCCTGCTTCAGCTGCTCGGCGAAGGATCCTGGCGGTTCGATGTCGGTGACGAGGGCGTCGATGGCGTCCAAGGGCGCGACCTCCACCAGCGCTCGGTGGCCGAACTTGGTGTGGTCGGCCACCACGATTCGCCGCTCCGCCCGGCCCATTACCACTCGCGAGAACTCTGCCTCCGACAGGTCGTAGTCCATTAACCCGTCCTCCAGGTCGATCGCCCCGATCGACAGGAACGCCAGACGCACGCGGAACTGCTCGACGAAGGTGGTGGCCGAGGGGCCGAGCGCCGCCCCGTCATCGGCCCTGAGCTCGCCCCCCGCCATGTACACCCGGTTGCCGTTGCGGGTCGCGAGGGTGCGCGCGATGTCCACCGAGTTCGTCACGACCAGGAGCTCCCGCCGATCGCGCAACGCGTTCGCGACATAGGCCGTGGTGCTGCCGGTGTCGAGCATGAGAGAGTCGCCGTTCTGGACCTGCTCCGCCGCCAGCTGAGCGATCGCCCGCTTTGCCTCCGCATTCTGCTGGAGGCGCTGGTGGTAGCCAGGCTCGTGGAGGGGGTCGGGCAGGCTGACCCCGCCGTGGACCTTGCGCACCAGACCGTCGCGGGCGAGCAGCTTGATGTCGCGGCGGATCGTTTCGTCCGAGACTTCGAGCTCGTTTGCGAGTTCCGCCACGGTGCAAAGGCCCTTCAGGGTCACCGCCCGCAAGATCGCCGTCTGCCGCGCGGACGAATGCATGGCGTCCGCTCCTGCATCGTACTAAGCGATATGGACTTATGCGCATTTCCTTGGAGTTTCCAGGGTAAACGTATGGAAACCTGTGGACTTCCGACTATCCCCCTTGAAGGCTGCTGGCGATGGAGCTTTCATAAACGAGGACGGCGAGGCCGCCAGCCCGCTGCGGGGGAGGCGGGCGCCGGCTCGCCGGCGGCGGCGGTGCGCCGCCGGTTTGCCGCAGCCAGCATGTGGGGTAACCTGTGAGCGGCGCATTGCGGGCCGGGGCGGTCTGAAGCGCGCGGAGCGCGCTCGATCCTCCCTTTGTGAGGAGTTCCGTCGCCTCGTCGAGACGAGTCGGCGCGGCCCCTCATTCGCTGCGCAGACTGGCTCCCGGCCCCGCGAGGATCAACACGACCCTCGTCACCACCCGAACGGAGCCGCATGACCCTGGCGCGGAGTGAACGGAGCGAAGGCGCAGCCAGGAAAAGCGCCCATTGGCTGCGCCTTGGCTTCGGCCTTGTCCCGATCCTTACCGTCCTCCTCTTGCGCGAGCAGGTTCCCTGGACGGTCAAATACCCTGCTGGCTGGGTCGTTCCCATTACCCACTGGATCGACGTCGCGACGACCTGGCTCATCGAGTCGTTCGACCTCGGGCTGTTCACGTTCAAGGAATTCACCCGCGGGATCTCCTGGCTTCTCGGCTGGCCTCTCGAATGGGCGGAGGCGCTCTTGGCCTCCGGTTTCGGGGAAAGCGGCCCGGGGCCGGTACCCTGGGTGGGCGTCGTGGCCCTCGCCGTCATCCTTGGCCACTACATCAACGGCTGGCGTCCCGCCCTGCTCGCTGGCGGGTGCGTCCTTTACCTCGCCCTGTTCGGACAGTGGCAAAGCGCGATGCGCACCCTGGCCACGGTCCTCATTTGCGTGCCCTTGGCAGCGGTCATCGGTCTCGCGCTCGGAATCCTTGGGGCGCGCTCGAAGAGAATCGAGGCCTTCCTCACCCCGCTCCTCGACCTCATGCAGAGCGTCCCACACTACGCTTACTTCGTGCCCGTCGTGTTCTTCTTTGGAATCGGCCTAGCCCCTGGCGCGATCGCCACCATCATCTTCGCTATGCCACCGATGGCGCGGTGCACTCTGCTCGGCATCAAAAGGGTTCCCGTCGACATCCTAGAGGCGGCCCGTATGGCGGGATGCACGCGCTGGCAACTGCTCTGGAAGGTGCAGATCCCGGTGGCGCGCCCGACGTTCATGGTCGGCGTCAACCAGGTCATCATGCAGACCTTGGGCATGGTCGTGATCGCCTCGCTCATCGGCGTCAAGGGGCTCGGCTACGACCTCTTGTTCTCGTTGCAGAACCTTAGGCTGGGCAAAGCGCTCGAACAGGGCGTCGCCATCGTCGTCATCGCCATCGCACTCGACCGCCTAAGCCAGGGCTACGCCGTTCACCAGCCGTGGCTCCGCGGGGTGGGGCAAGGTTGGTTCCATCGTCATCTCTACCTGCTGGTGGGCGCCGCTGCATTTGGCGGTTCATTGCTGCTCGCGGCGGCGATCACCGCCTTCCATACCTTTCCGGATGGGTGGAGCATCTCCACCGCACCCATGTGGGATGGGCTCATCCGTTGGATCTCGGACAACCTTTACGACTACCTGTCGGTCTTGCGGAAATGGCTTATCCTTTACGTCTTCCTGCCTGTGAAGATGGCCTATCTCTGGCTGCCCTGGCCGGTCGTCGTGCTGGGATTGGGGTGGCTTGGCTTCAATGTCGGCGGCTTGCGGCTGGCGGCGCTCGTTTCGGGGCTGCTACTCGCCATCATTGTCACCGGATTTTGGGAAAAGACCGCTCTTACCGCCTACTTGGTCACGATCTCCGTCGCCATTTGCGTGCTCATCGGGGTGCCGGTCGGTATCCTTGCCGCACGGAACGACCGGACAGCGGCGATCGTGACACTGTGGTGCGACACCTTTCAAACCTTCCCGTCCTTCGTTTACCTGATTCCCGTCGTCATGCTCTTCAAAGTAGGGGACATCGCCGCGGTCATGGCGGTTGTCGTGTGGGCGGTCATTCCTATCATCCGTTACACGAACCTGGGTCTGCGCCAGGTCCCGTACGACGTCGTCGAGGCGGCCAAGACCTGCGGCTGCACCCGGAGGCAAACCCTCTGGCGCGTGCAGTTGCCCCTTGCCCTACCCGAGATCATGCTCGGCCTTAATCAGACGATAATGTTCGCGTTGTTCATGGTGATCATTGCAGCTCTCATCGGGACGCAGGACCTCGGGCGCGTGATCATGCACGCGTTGACCTACAGCGACATCGGGAAGGGCGTGATGGCCGGCCTGTGCATCGCATTCATCGGCATCATCGCCGATCGCTTGATCGGTGGCTGGAGCAGCGAGAGAAAACGGGCCCTGGGCCTGACCTGAGCCGGCGGCGGGCCGTCCTCGCCAAAAGGAATCTAGCGCGCTCGCATCGCGAAGCCCAAAATTCGTCACCAACACAGCCGTTAAGAGTGGCCTCGAGCCCCGCTTCTCGCGCCCGACCAGGTCGCAGCTCCAACGGCAGGATGAAAGTGGCAGTCCACGCGCCTAGCGTCGAGGCGCGGCATGCGCCCTTGCGAGCCCTTGAGCGCAGAGAGACGCCGCCCGAGAGCGGCGCCTCAAGACGCTCGCCAGAGGAACGTTTAAGCCCTCGCGCGGCCCGTCACTGCGGCATGACTGCCTCGATCCAGGGCTTCCATACGGCCTCGTTTTGCTCCAGCCAATTGCTCGCGGCTTCTTCCGCCGTCATTTCGTCGACGTCCACGAAAGCCGACGCCTGTGCGATCATAGGATTGGTGAAGTTGATAAGCGTCAGGAGCCTCCAGGCGGTCGGCCACTTGTCCTTTGCCCCCGCCCAGGCGCCCTTCTTCAACCAGCCCTGTCTCGGTGCGCCGCAGTCGTAAGCGAGATCCGGATTCATTCCCCAGCCTGGCTCCGAGAGGCATTCAGGCGCGTAGTCAGGGAAGTCCACGAACCGGCCCTCGTATTTCGCCTCGACCCAGTTCGGCGTCCAGTTGAAGAGGACGATCGGTTCATTCCGCCGGTAGGCGGCATCGAGCTCAGCCCAAAGCGTCGACGCCTGTCCCGCGTTGACAACGACAAAATTCATCCCCAACGCCTGGACCCGCTCGTTGTGGTGTTTGCCCCAGTCGATCGGGCCGCCAAGATAACGGCCCTTGGGGGCGGTCTCAGGGGTAGCGAATTCCCCCGCACACTTGTCCAACGCCTTCCAGTCAGGCAGGCCAGGGCACCGCTCCTCCATGTATTTCGGATACCACCATTCCTCCCGCGTTATGGCGAGGTGGGTCCCCGCGTCGAGGAGGTTTCCTGTGGCGACGTACTTCAGGAAGTTGGTTTTATGCGTACCCTCCCAGACTTCGATTTGCATGTGGACGTCGCCATTCGCCATGCCCGCATACTGGAGCTGGTTGTCTGAGGGCACGAGTTCAACGTTGTATCCCATTTTCTTGAGGAGTTCGCCCGTCACATTCGCGAGCACGACCTGGCTCGTCCAGTTGTTGAGGATGATCTTGATGGGGTCCTTCGACTCTGGGACGCCGGCCTGGCCCGTCTCCGCCAAGACCGCAGAGCCGATCAGGCCTGCGGCAACAACCGCGCAGATCTTGGTGAGCTGCATGGATTTCCTCCCTCTTTCCTTGACTCATGGTGGATGCCCGGCCCCTTGAGGGAGGTGAGTAGGATCACGCCCCTGTGGACCTTGCGCGCTAGGCCGTCGCGGGCGAGCAGCTTGATGTCGCGCCGGGTCGTCTGGTCCGCGACCGAGAGCTGGCTCGCCAGTTCCGCCACGCTGCACAGGCCCTTCAAGGCCACCGCCCGCAAGATCGCCGTCTGGCGCGCGGACGAATCCATGGCACCTGTTCCCCCTCGTTCCAGGCCCTTTGATGTTATGTGAATTTCTGTGGAGATTCCAGGGAAATTGTATGGAAAGCTGTGGATTTCCGACGACCCTCTTGAAGGCCGCTGGCGATGGGGCTTTCATAGACGAGGACGGAAGAGTCGCCAGCTCGTCCAGACGGGGGCAGGGGCTGTCTCGGCCGCGCCCGGCCGTGGCCGCCGCCGGGAGGCGCATCGCAACCCATGACCGCGCGGAGACAACGGGGATCGGCCTCGACGCATGCGGGCAATGATGGAGGCGAACAGCAGGTCAAGCTCGCCTGCCGCCATGTGTGGAAGATTTTCGGTCCCGGCGCGGAGCGCTTCCTCGCCTCCCGCACGGAGCCGCCCACCCAAGAGGATCTCGCTGCGGCCAACCTCATCGGCGCGGTGCGCGACGCCACCCTCGAGGTCCGGCAAGGCGAGATCTTCGTCATTATGGGCCTTAGCGGGTCGGGCAAGTCGACGCTGGTGCGCTGCATGTCCCGCCTGGTTGAGCCCACCGCCGGGGAGGTCGTGTTCGAGGGTCTGGATCTCCTTAAGGTGGCGGAGAAGGACCTCATCGACATCCGCCGGCACAAGATGGGGATGGTCTTCCAGCATTTTGCGCTGCTCCCCCATCTCACCGTTCTCGGCAATGTCGCCTTCCCGCTCGGGGTCCAGGGGGTGGACCGCGCTGCGCGCGAGGCGCGGGCCCGCGAGGTCATCGAGCTCGTCGGCCTTAAAGGGCGCGAGAGCTACTATCCCCGGGAGCTTTCGGGCGGCCAGCAGCAGCGCGTCGGGATCGCGCGCAGCCTGGCGGTGGAGCCGGAGATCTGGTTCCTGGATGAGCCGTTCTCGGCGCTCGACCCCCTGATCCGCCGCGAGATGCAGGACGAGTTCCTGCGCCTCCAGAGCGTCCTCAAGAAGACGATCGCGTTCATCACGCACGACTTCGACGAGGCCATCCGGCTGGCCGACCGGATCGCCATCATGAACGACGGAGCGATCATCCAGATCGGGACTCCCGAGGAGCTGGTGACCCGGCCGGCCGCCGACCACGTCGCGGAGTTCACCCGCGACATCCCGCGCGCCAAGGTCCTGTCGGCCCGTTCGGTGATGAGCCCGGCCGAGGGCGCCGTCGACGGCGACGTCACCGTGCGTGCCGACGACACGATCCAGGAGGTGGCGGGCGTCGTGCTGGGGCATGAGACACCTGTCCCCGTTGTCGAGGGCGACGGCGCCGTCGTCGGTACGCTCTCGCGCCAGGCAGTCATCGACGTCCTTTTGAACCGAGCGTCGAACAAGTGAGCACGGCTGCGGCCGAGACCCGCTCTGCACCTGCTTTGATTCGGCCGTGGACGCTTGTGTAGGTGGTGGCGATGATCGCAGTCGTGGATATACCCTGCCGCTGGCGATCCGCTGCATCGACCACGGATCCGCCAGGTCCCGCCGAGCTCCGTCGAAGCTGCCCCGCGCCGCCGGCCGACGCCGCCAATTCTCTGGCGGGCTCAGGTCCCGCTGGCGCCTCCTGGGATGAGGCTGGGCGTCAACCAGAGGGTTATGCTGGCTCTCAGCATGCTCGTCATTACTGCGCTCATCGGCACGCGGGACCTGGGGCAAGGAGGTTTCCATCGCCCTCACCAAGGGGAACACGGGCCGCGGTCTCGGGGCCGGGGTGTGCGCGGCCTTTATCGCGATCGTTGCGGACAGGCTCATCGCCGCCTGGAAGCTCGTGTAAGAAGAAGGAACCGGCACTGGAGTACGCAAGATCGGAGCATCCGCCATGACTCCCGCTCGTCGCTCCACGGAGCCCCTGCGATGAGCGCCGACCCCGCCGCCCGGGCCGCCGCCCTTCCCTGCTGGTCCGGCCGCGTGGAGCTTGAGCCGCTCGGTGGCGGCATCACCAACACCAACTTCGTCGGGCGCGACGGGGGCAAGCGCTACGTCGTCCGCATCGGGGACGACATCCCCGTCCACGGGGTCATGCGCTTCAACGAGCTGGCGGCGAGCCGCGCTGCCGGCGCCGCAGGTATCTCCCCGGAGGTCGTCTACGCCGAGCCCGGGGCCATGGTGCTCCGCTTCGTCGACGGCAAGACCTTCGCCGAGGAGGACGTGCGCAAGGACGAGAACTTGAGGCGTATCGTCCCGCTCGTCAGACGCTGCCATTTCGAGATACCGAAGCACTTCCGCGGACCGGGGCTCGTATTCTGGGTATTCCAGGTCATCCGCGACTACGCCGAAACGCTCAAGGAAGGGAACCATCGACTCAAGGACGAGCTGCCGCGGCTCGTCGCCGTGGGGGAGCAACTCGAGGGGACGGTGGGCGCCATCCGCATCATCTTCGGCCACAACGACCTCCTCGCCGCGAACTTTATCGACGACGGCGACCGGCTGTGGCTCGTCGATTGGGACTACGCGGGCTACAACAGCGGCCTGTTCGACCTCGGCGGTCTGGCTTCCAACAGCCAGCTTTCCGGCGACCAGGAGAAGTGGCTGCTAGAGACGTACTTCGAGGCGCCGGTCACCGATGACCTCTGGCGGCGCTACAACGCGATGAAGTGCGCCTCGCTCTTGCGCGAGGCGATGTGGAGCATGGTCTCCGAGATCCACTTGCGCCTCGACTTCGACTACGTCGCGTACACCACCGAAAACCTGGCCCGGTTCGAACGCGCCTACGCCCAGGTCAAGGAGCTCAAAGGCTAGCCATGGCGTCGTTTCCCACCCACGCACGGGTCGTGGTCATCGGCGGCGGCATCATCGGCGCGAGCACCGCTTACCATCTCGCCAAGCTCGGCTGGCGCGACGTGGTCGTGCTCGAGCGGGCGAAGCTCACCAGTGGCTCCACCTTCCACGCCGCGGGTCTCGTCGGCCAGCTCAGGACCAATGCCAACGTCACCCAGCTCCTCAAGCACAGCGTCGAGCTCTATGACCGCCTCGAGGCCGAGACCGGCCAGGCCAGCGGCTGGAAGAAGAACGGGGGCCTGAGGCTCGCTTGCAACGAGGAGCGGATGATCGAGCTCAAGCGTCACGCCACCACGGCACACAGCTTCGGCCTGGAGATGCATGTGCTGACGCCGCAGGAGGCCGAGAAGCTGTGGCCGCTCATGGACGTCTCCGACGTCGTCGGGGCGGCGTACCTTCCGACCGACGGCCAGGCGAACCCCGCCGACGTCACCCAGGCGCTGGTGAAGGGGGCGCGTACACGCGGCGTCCGCTTCATCGAGGACTGCCCGGTCACCGCAATCCATGTCAAGAACGGGCGGGTGGCGGGGCTCACCACGCCCAAGGGCGACATCGTTTGCGAGGTCGTCGTCAACTGCGCCGGCCAGTGGGCGCGCGAGGTCGGCGCGCTCGCCGGGGTCATGGTGCCGGTCCAATCGGTCCAGCACCAGTACATGGTGACCGAGGCGATCGAGGGGGTGACACCGGACCTTCCCACCCTGCGCGACCCCGACGGGCTCGTCTACTTCAAGGAGGAGGTCGGCGGGCTGGTCATGGGGGGCTATGAGCATGACCCCATCTCCTGGGCCGACGACGGGATCCCGAG
The DNA here is from genome assembly GCA_046759785.1 of Alphaproteobacteria bacterium. GTDB lineage: Bacteria > Pseudomonadota > Alphaproteobacteria > JBHICW01 > JBHICW01 > JBHICW01. Next base: position 1,534 of record JBHICW010000031.1, on the reverse strand, counting down.
GGGCTTCCACTTCACCCTCCTCACCTCCGACTGGGACCACTTCGAGCAGCTCATGCAGCAGGCGATCGCGCGGGTGCCGGCCCTGGCCGAGGCGGGGGTGAAGGAGCTGATCAACGGCCCCGAAGCCTTCACGCCGGACGGCAACTTCATCCTCGGCGAGGCGCCGGAGGTAAGGAGCTTCTTCGTCGGCTGCGGCTTCAACGCCTTCGGGATCGCGAGCGCCGGCGGCGCCGGCAAGGCGCTCGCCGAGTGGATCGTGGGCGGCGAGCAGCCCCTCGATCTGTGGCCGGTGGACATCCGCCGGTTCGCTCCCCTCCACCGGGACCGCAAGTGGGTGCGGGAGCGCACGCTCGAGATGTACGCGAAGCACTACTCGATCGCCTGGCCGTATGAGGAGCATGAAAGCGGCCGGCCGCTTAGCGTCTCGCCGCTCTATCACCGGCTCAAGCATGAGGGCGCCTGCTTCGGTTCGAAGCTCGGGTGGGAGCGGCCCAACTGGTTCGCACCTGCGCGCGTGGAGCCGATCGACGTCTACTCGTTCGGGCGCCAGAACTGGTTCGAACATGTGGGCGAGGAACACTGGGCCACGCGCGAGCGCGTAGCGCTCTTCGACGCCAGCTCCTTCGCCAAGTTCATGATGGTCGGTAAGGACGCGGAGGCGGCGCTCACCTGGATCTGTGCGAACGACGTCGCCAAGCCCGTCGGCAAGGTTGTCTACACGCAGATGCTGAACCGGCGGGGCGGGATCGAGTGCGACCTTACCGTCACCCGGGTCGCCGAGGACGCGTACTACATCGTCACCGGGACCGGGTTTTTAACCCACGACTCGGCCTGGATTCGAGATCACATCCCGGACGGCATGGACGCCCGTCTCATAGACGTGACCTCGGCTTTTGCCGTCCTTTCTCTGATGGGACCGCGGTCGCGGGACGTGCTCGGGGCGGTGACCGACGCCGACGTCTCCAACGAGGCGTTCCCCTTCGCGACCTCGAGAGAGGTCGTCATCGCCGGCGCCACGGTGCGGGCCTTGCGGATGACCTATGTCGGCGAGCTCGGATGGGAGCTCCACGTGCCGGTCGATTCGGCGCCCGCCGTCTACGAACGCCTGATGGAGGCGGGGGCCGAGCACGGCATCGTCAACGCCGCCTACCGCGCCATCGAGTCCCTGCGTCTGGAGAAAGGCTACCGCGCCTGGGGCGCCGACATCGGCCCCGATTACACGCCGCCCGAGGCCGGGCTCGGCTGGGCGGTGAAATTGCGGCTCAACGTGCCCTTCCTGGGCCGCGACGCGATCGTCGCCCAGAATGACCGTGGGCTCACCAAGCGCCTCGCCTGCTTCACGGTCGACGACGCGGGCGTTGTCCTCCTCGGGCGCGAGACGATCTACCGCGACGGCGAGCGGGTCGGGTGGCTCACCAGCGGCGGTTATGGGTACACGGTGGAGAAGAGCATCGGCTACGGCTACGTGCGCAACCACGGGGGTGTCACGACGGAGTTCCTGGACAGCGGCGTCTACGAGTTGGAGGTCGCCTCA
>JBHICW010000030.1:0-15011 GCA_046759785.1 Alphaproteobacteria bacterium | reverse complement strand
GAGGGCGGCGCGCTCGGGATCGGTGGCGGTGGCATGGGAGGGCTGATGACGGGACGCGCGTCCGCCAATCTTCTTACGCGGGCGACCGCCGTCCTCGCGGCGCTGTTCATGATCACGAGCCTGGGGCTGACGATCCTCGCGAGCGAGGCCAGACGCCCGCAGTCTATCCTCGAGGAGGTCGAGACACCCGCGCCTTTGGCACCGGCGGCGGAGGACGTCGAGCCGGCCGCGCCAGACGTGCCGATCGCGGAGTAGCGGTGGGGAAACGCAAGACCCCGCGGCCACGCACCCGGGGGCGGGGCTCGCCCCTGGGGGTTCCGTCACCCTTGTGCTAAAATCAGGCTCCATGGCGCGCTTCGTCTTTATTACCGGCGGCGTCGTTTCCTCTCTCGGCAAAGGTCTCGCTTCAGCGGCGCTCGGAGCCTTGCTCCAGGCGCGGGGCTACAGGGTGCGGCTCAGGAAGCTCGACCCCTACCTCAACGTCGATCCGGGGACCATGAGCCCATACCAGCATGGCGAGGTCTACGTCACCGACGACGGCGCCGAAACGGACCTGGATCTCGGGCACTACGAGCGGTTTACGGGCGTCCCCGCCCGCCAGGTGGACAACGTCACCAGCGGGCGGGTCCACGCGACGGTCATCGGCCGCGAACGCCGCGGCGACTATCTCGGCGGAACCGTCCAGGTGATCCCCCACGTGACCGACGTGATCAAGGACTTCGTCGTCGCCGACACCGAGGGCGCCGACTTCGTGCTGTGCGAGATCGGCGGGACCGTGGGCGACATCGAGGGCCTGCCATTTCTCGAAGCAATCCGCCAGCTTGCGATCGAGCTGCCGCCCCGGCACGCGGTGTTCGTTCACGTCACCCTGGTGCCGTACGTCGCCGCGGCCGGGGAGCTCAAGACCAAGCCCACCCAGCACTCGGTGAAGGAGCTCAGAAGCATCGGCATCCAGCCGGATGTCTTGCTTTGCCGCTCAGACCGGGAGATACCGGAGGGAGCCCGCCGCAAGATGGCCCTGTTCTGCAACGTCCGCGACGAGGCGGTGATCTCCGCCCTCGACGTGGACACGATCTACCAGGTGCCTATCAGCTATCACGAGGCCGGGCTGGACACGCAGGTGCTGAGGGCCTTCGACACGGACGCGACCGCCGCGCCCGACCTCGACCCGTGGCACAACATCGTCTCGCGCATCCGGTCGCCGGAGGGGGAGGTGAGCATCGCGGTCGTCGGCAAGTACACGGGCCTGGCCGACGCTTACAAGTCGCTGGCCGAGGCGCTCACCCACGGCGGCATCGCCAACAACGTCCGCGTCAACACGCATTGGATCGAGGCGGAGATCTTCGAGTCCGGGGACGCGAGCCGCGATCTCCAGTCGGTCCACGGGATTCTGGTCCCCGGCGGCTTCGGCGAGCGGGGCGCCGAGGGCAAGGTGGCGGCGGTGACCTTCGCGCGTGAGCGGGAGGTCCCCTATTTCGGCATCTGCTTCGGCATGCAGATGGCCATCATCGAGGCGGCGCGCAACCTGGCCGGGCTCGAGGGCGCCTCCTCGACCGAGTTCGGGCCCTGCCAACACCCGGTGATCGGGCTGATGACCGAATGGATGCGGGGCAACGTCCACGAGCGGCGCCAGGCCAGCAGCAACCTTGGGGGCACCATGCGGCTAGGCGCCTACGAGTGCGTGATCAAGCAGGGATCGCTCGCGGAAATGATCTACGGCAAGCAGCGAATCATGGAACGCCACCGCCATCGCTACGAGGTGAACATTAACTACCGGGAGGAGCTTGAGGGGGGTGGCCTTGTCTTTTCGGGCCTGTCGCCCGACGAGACGCTCGCTGAAATCATGGAGCTTCCCGGGCACCCTTGGTTCGTGGGCGTCCAGTTCCATCCGGAGCTCAGGTCGAAGCCGTTTGAGCCCCATCCGCTGTTCGCCTCGTTCATCGGGGCGGCGGTCGAACAGTCACGCCTGGTCTAACCCCATTTCTCAAGGCGGTTATCCCTTTGGGTCCCAGCTCAAAGCGATAACCGCCCGCCGCCATTGCGTCGCCCCGCCCATGTGCAGTAGTCTGTCCCCAAAGTAGCCAGTTACGGCTACCATGCAGACGTTCAACGTTGGGGAGGAAAGCCATGGAAACGAAGCGGGACGCTCAACGTTTCATCGACGACCTGAAGCTCGGCCGGCTGAGCCGCCGCGACTTCCACCGGGGGCTGGCCTCCGTCGGCCTCGGCCTCGTCAGCCTGCCGGCGTTCTCGCGCCATGTCCGGGCGGCCGAGGAGCATCCCGTCCTCTATACCTGGGCCGGGTACGAGGTGCCGGAGATGCACCAGGAGTACATCGACAAGTACGGGGAGTCGCCGCCATACACGCTGTGGGGCGACGAGGAGGAGGCCGAGGCCAAGATGCGCGCCGGCTTCAAGCCCGACGTCGCGATGCCGTGCTCGTACAAGGTCAAGAAGTGGAGCGACTTCGACTTCCTCAAGCCGATCGACACCTCGCGGCTGAGCCACTGGGGTGACGTCATCGAGCCGCTCAAGAACGTCCCCGACATGGTGATCGACGGCAACCGCTTGATGGTGTGCGCGTGGTGGGGCCTCACATCGGTGACGTTCCGCACCGACCTCGCACCCGAGTATGTCGACCCCGCGACCCACACCTGGGGCGTCCTGTGGGATCCCAAGTACAAGGGGCGGCTGTCGATGATCGACAGCCTGATCGACGGCGTCATGGTGGCGGCAATTTACAGCGGCGCCAAGGACCCCTTCGACATGACGAAGGCAGAGGTCGAGCGGGTGAAGGAGCTGATGGTGGAACAGCGGCCGCTGTTGCGCTTCTACACGAACAGTCAGACCGAGTGGGAGCAGGCGCTTGCCGCCGGCGAGGTCGTCGCGGCGGCCTCGTGGAACGGGACGATTACCCGGCTCAGGGAGGATGGGCTGCCGGTCGCCTTCATGAGCCCGAAGGAAGGCCCGATGACCTGGACCTGCGGCTTGGTGCTCATGTCGTTCGTCTCCCCCGAGAGGGAGGACCGCGCCTACGACCTGATCAATGCGTTTTTGGCGCCCACGACCGGCGAGTGGTGGATCATGACCCAGGGCATGGGTCATTCGAACCGTAACGCGTTCGACCTCGTCTTCGGCAAACACGGAGGCGACGTGCTCGCCGCGCGCGGTCTGCCGTCCGACCCCGAGGGCATCGAAGAGTTCCTCGCCGGCGGGATCTTCCAGGCCACGATCCAGAACGAGCCCGAGCTGCAGGCCATGTACGAGGAGGTCAAGGCCGGGTTCTAAAGATTCGGCCGGGCAACCGGTCGGCAACGTTCGGCGGGGCGCGCCATCGGGCGCCGCCGCGCATTTTTCTCGATCGTCGAGGCGGGCGCCGGTGCTCTAAGCGGCCCGACGGCGTGCAGCGCCGGCGCATTTCCGGCATCACGTGTTCTGACCTCCGCATGATGGCGTCAGGGGACGTTGGCGGACGTCGAATGCGACCCGCCTCCGGCTATCGTGACCCGCAGTACGGGTTAGCGCGGGGATGCGACCAGCGGCACGCGGTCCTTGAGCGCGGGATCATCTTGCGCTGCTTAACAGACGCGCGCCGGGCTTGACCGCGATCGCAAGGTAAGGCAGTCCAAGAGCGTCTGGTCGAGCTCGCGCGGGAGAGCGAGCGTAAGCCACACGAGCTGGCGATCCGGCACGAAGGTCCCTGGCGCTTGCGCTAGCAGGTCGAGGCAGGCTTTCGCCTGGCCGATCGAGAGTCCTTGCGTTACCATTTTGCCACCGGACGCTCATTACCCCGAAGCCGACACCGTATCCGAAGGAATTGAGGACTGGGGCCTTGGCCATCCGGAGGTAAACGCTGGAGGGAGAACCGGAGCTCATGATCGACGCCGAACAAAACGTGCTCAAGGAGCAGAACGCCCGTTACCAGTGGCATCCATTCGCAGACCCTAATTTGGTCGCGACGACGCCGCCGCTGATTATCGAACGGGGCGATGGCGTTTACGTGACAGACATTGATGGGAAGCGATATCTCGACGGCCAGGGCGGCCTATGGAACGTAAACGTCGGCCATAACAGGCCGGAGGTGAAGCAGGCGATCATCGAGCAGCTCGACAAGCTCGCCTACTACTCGCTTTTTGCCGGCACCACCAATGGCCCCTCCATCGCGCTTTCCGAGCGGCTCTGCAGGCTTGCAGCGCAGGAAGGCATGACCAAGGCGTTCTTTTCGTCGGGGGGGTCCGAAGCCGCCGAGACGGCGATCAAGATGGCCCGGCAATATTGGAGGCTCAAAGGGCAGCCGAACCGAACCAAGATAATTTCTCTCAAGCGCGGCTATCACGGCGTGACCCTGGGGGCCCTTTCGGCCAACGGCACAACCGCGTTTCGCCGTATGTTCGAGCCGCTGATGCCTGGTTTCATCCAGGTCGAGACGCCTTACGTCTACCGCAGCCTACTTTCTTCGGATCCGGAGGAGTTGGGAGCGATTTGTGCCGATCTTCTGGAGCGGGAGATCGCCTATCAGGGGCCCGATGCGGTTGCCGCCTTCGTCGCCGAGCCGCTTCAGGGGGCGGGAGGCATTATCGTGCCCCCGCCAAATTATTGGCCGCTTGTGCGCGAAGTCTGCAACAGGCACGACGTGCTACTCATCGCCGATGAGGTGGTCACCGGTTTCGGTCGCATCGGAAGCATGTTCGGCTCGCGTGCGTGGGGCGTGAAGCCGGACATCATGACCTTTGCGAAGGGGATCAACAGTGGCTACGTGCCTTTGGGAGCGACGATGATCAACGAGCGCGTCGAGTCGGCCTTCGTCGCCCATCGGGAGGCCCCTTTTATGCATGGCAACACGTACGCCGGGCACCCGTTGGCCTGCGCCTCTGCGATTGCCAACCTGGATATCGTCGAGAAGGACGACCTCCCGGCAACTGCTGCTTCCGTCGGCGCGTATTTTATCGACCGTCTTAAGGAACTGCAGTCGCGACATCCCAACGTGGGTGATGTGCGCGGCAAAGGCTTGATGATTGGCGTCGAGCTCGTCAAGGACAAGATCACGAAAGAAAGCTTTGATCCCAGTGAAGACTTCGGTGGCCGCGTTTCCGACATTTGCCGGCGCGATGGCGTTCTCGTCCGCAACCTTTACGACACCCTGGTTATTTCTCCGCCCTTGATCATCCGACGCGAGCACATCGACGAGATGATCAGCGCGCTCGACACGGCGCTGTCCGAAGTCGAATCGTGAATGCGTAGCGATTGGCGACAATGACGTCGGCCACGGCAGCGGTTATGGCCGTGCCGACCGGGACGACAGCCAGGGTAAAGGCCAATGACGGGAGCTAGTTAGGCGGTTTGGCAAAAAGGACTGTTTGGTCAGTTTTGGTGCGATGCAGGTGATCTAGCTGGCTGGAGTGCACGAAGGCGGAGCAGGAACCCGAAGGTTCCCGGCCGAATAAAGCCGCGGCAACCGCGGCAGTGGAAATTGAGCTGGTGGTGCCTTAGGCTGGGACATTCCGAGTATTAAAGTTCGGATTAGCAGGGTGAGAGGCATGGCCGATCAGCGTCACGTCAAGGTCGGAGGGGTCGCCATCGGCAACGACCTGCCGCTTGCCCTCATCGCCGGCCCCTGCGCAATCGAAGGCCGCGCGCATGCGCTTGAGGTGGCCGAGGCCCTTGTGGAGATCACCAGCCGCCTTGGCGTCGGGCTCATTTACAAGAGCTCGTTCGACAAAGCGAACCGGACCAGCATCGACAGCCCGCGCGGCGTGGGCATGAACGAGGGGCTGAAGATCCTCGCCGAAGTGCGAGAAAGGTGTGGCTGCCCCGTCCTCACCGACGTCCACGAGACGGATCAATGCGTCCCTGCCGCACAAGCCGTGGATGTGCTGCAGATCCCCGCTTTTCTCTGCCGACAGACCGACCTTCTGGTGGCGGCGGCCAAGACCGGCCGGGCGATCAACATCAAGAAGGGGGAGTTTCTTGCGCCCTGGGACATGGTCCACGTGGTCCACAAGGTGGAGCAGGCGGGAAATCGCAACGTGCTCGTCTGCGAGCGGGGCACGAGCTTCGGCTACAACACGCTGGTCTCGGACTTGCGCTCGCTCGCGATCCTCGCCGAGGGCGGCTACCCGGTGGTGTTCGACGCCACCCACTCGGTGCAGCAGCCGGGCGGGCTGGGCGGGCACAGCGGCGGACAGCGAGAGTTCGTACCCATGCTGGCGCGGGCGGCGGCAGCCGTCGGCGTGGCGGCAATCTTCATGGAGACTCATCCCGACCCCGACAGGGCCCCGAGCGACGGCCCCAACATGGTGCCCGTTAAGGAGATGCCGGCCCTTCTCGCCCGCCTCGTCGAGTTCGACCGACTGAGCAAGGGACGTGCCGCGCCGACGGCGGGGCCCGATATCTGACCTTGTCCGCCATCGTCGACATCCGGGCGCGGGAGATCCTCGACAGTCGTGGCAACCCCACCGTCGAGGTCGACGTCGTCCTCGACACCAGCGCCCGCGGACGGGTCGCGGTGCCGTCGGGTGCCTCGACGGGAACGCACGAGGCCGTGGAACTCCGCGATGGCGACGCGGCCCGCTACGGCGGCAAGGGGATGCTCAAGGCGGTCGACGCGGTGACCGGCGAGCTGTTCGACGCCCTCTCCGGCATGGAGGCCCGCGATCAGGTGGCCATCGACCAGGCGATGATCGCCCTCGACGGCACCCCGAACAAGGAGCGGCTCGGCGCCAATGCGATCCTGGGAGTGAGTCTCGCGGTCGCGAAAGCGGCGGCGAGCGACGCGGGGCTCCCGCTCTACCGCTACGTCGGGGGTGTGGCCGCGCGCACCATGCCGGTGCCGATGATGAACGTGGTGAACGGGGGCGTCCACGCCGACAACGCCTTGGACCTCCAGGAGTTCATGATCATGCCCGTGCGCGCCGACACGTTCGCCGAAGCCCTGCGCAAGGGGGCCGAGGTCTTCCACGCCCTCGGGAACGATCTGAAGGCCGCGGGGCACAAGACCAACGTCGGCGACGAGGGGGGCTTCGCTCCTGACCTCAAGGGCAGCGACGAAGCGCTCGAGTCGATCATGAGGGCGATCGAGGCGGCCGGCTACCGGCCGGGCGAGGAGGTCGGGCTTGCCGTCGATGCCGCCGCGAGTGCGTTCTTCAAGGGCGGACGTTACCGGCTCGAGGGCGAGGGACGGGACCTCGACGCCGCCGGCATGGTTGCCTACTACGAGGAGCTGGTGGGCCGCTACCCCATCCTCTCCATCGAGGACGGGATGGCCGAGGATGACTGGGACGGCTGGGCCGCGCTGACCTCTGCGCTTGGCGCCGGCGTGCAGCTCGTCGGGGACGACCTGTTCGTCACCAAGCCCGAGCGCGTCGCCCGGGGCGTGGCCGAAGGGACGGCCAACGCGGTCCTCGTCAAGGTCAACCAGGTCGGCACCTTGTCCGAAACCTTGGAGACGGTCGCCTTCACCCAGATGTCGGGCTACGCCGCGGTCTTCTCCCACCGGTCGGGCGAGACGGAGGACACGACCATTGCCGACCTCGCCGTCGCGACCAACTGCGGGCAGATCAAGTCCGGGGCGCTCTCCCGCTCCGACCGGCTGGCAAAGTACAATCAGCTGTTGAGGATCGAGGAGGAACTGGGCGAGATCGCCCGCTACGCCGGCCCCGGCGCCCTGCGACCCGCACGCACGGGGCAAGCGAAGGCATGATCCCCAGAAACATCCGGCCGTCTCCTCAGGCATAAGGGTAATGGCGGGTTCCAAGATTCGGATTTTCGGACATTTTCATTGACGCACCTCCTTCCGCGTGATCGATTCCTCATATGAGCGTGCCGTGGGATGTCGTTCGCCGCTTCCGTCGAATGGCGCCGTCGCTCTTGGGCGCGTGCGCGGTCGCCTATTTCGCCTACCATGCGATCCAGGGGGACCGCGGTCTCCTCACTTGGTTGAAGCTCACCGAGCAGATCGATAAGGGCCGCGCGGCTCTCGCGGTTAGCCTCGCCGAGCAACAGAGACTCGAGCGGCGCGTGATGCTCTTGCGCCCGGACGGCCTGGACCCGGACATGCTGGACGAACGCGCCCGCGCCGTGCTCAATTTCGCCCGCGAGGACGAAGTTGTGATCTTCTATCCCGCCATCGACGGCGGGTTCTAAAAGGCAGCCCAACCTCCGTCCGCGGCGCGCTCAAGGGACGGCGCGTGGCTTTGGTGTGTGGGCCCGGGCGGCGCTGCCGCCGTCTTGCAAGCCCGGCGCTTTGCGCGTACTTTGCCTCGATGCCGGCAGGCCCTTCCGGGCGTGCCTTCTTCCGCCCCAAACCGGGAAGGACCAATGGCCACGACGGCACGCAAAGCCAAATCTGCGGTCGCAAACCGGGCCCCGGTCACCGGCGAGGAGCTGATGACCTACTACCGCGAAATGCTCCTCGTCCGCCGCTTCGAGGAGAAGGTGGGGCAGATGTACGGGATGGGGCTCATCGGCGGGTTCTGTCACCTTTACATCGGGCAGGAGGCGGTCGTCGTCGGGATGGAGCACGCCATCACGCCCGAGGACGCCGTCATAACGAGTTACCGCGACCACGCCCACATGCTGGCGCGGGGGATGGATCCGCGCAGCGTTATGGCGGAGCTCACCGGCCGCCGGGACGGGGCGTCCAAAGGCAAGGGCGGCTCCATGCATATGTTTTCGTTGGAGCGCAACTTCTTCGGCGGGCACGGGATCGTAGGCGCCCAGGTCCCCATCGGTGTCGGGATCGCCTTCGCCCTCAAGTACCGCGGCAAGAAGAACGTATGCTGCACCTATTTCGGCGAAGGTGCCGCCAACCAGGGCCAGGTTTACGAAGCCTTCAACATGGCGGCCCTGTGGAAATTGCCCATCATCTTCATCATTGAAAACAACGAGTACGCCATGGGCACGAAGTTGAGCCGTGCCAAGGCCGGCACCGAACTCTTTCAGCGCGGTGAGAGTTTCGGCATCCGCGGCCGAGAGGTGGACGGAATGGACGTGCTGAAGGTGAAGGAAGCGGGGGAGGAGGCCGTCGCCAACTGTCGTGGGGGCAATGGCCCGGTGCTCCTGGAAATGCGGACCTACCGGTACCGAGGCCATTCCATGGCCGACCCCGGCAAGTACCGCTCCCGCGAAGAGGTGAGCCGCGTGCGCGGCGAACGGGACCCGATCGACCAGGCGCGGGGGCGGTTGCTCGACGGCGGCTTTGCCGACGAGCAAGCGCTTAAGGAGGTCGACGGCGAAGTGAAGACGGTCGTCGCGGAGGCCGCCGAGTTCGCCCAGAACAGTTCCGAGCCCGACCCCTCGGAGCTGTACACCGACGTCTACGCGGAAGCTTAGGACGAGAAGGCCGTGCCCAGGCAGACGGTGCGCGAGGCCCTGCGTGATGCCATGGCCGAGGAGATGCGGGCCAACGACGACGTCTTCCTGATGGGGGAAGAGGTCGGCGAGTACCAGGGGGCCTACAAGGTGAGCCAGGGGCTGCTCGAGGAGTTCGGGCCCCGGCGGGTGATCGACACCCCCATCACCGAGCACGGCTTCGCCGGGATCGGGATAGGCGCCGCCTTCGCCGGCCTAAGGCCGATCGTCGAGTTCATGACGTTCAACTTCGCCATGCAGGCGATGGACCAGCTCATCAATTCCGCAGCCAAGACCCGCTACATGGCTGGCGGCCGGATGAGCTGCCCCATCGTTTTCCGGGGGCCCAACGGGGCGGCGGCCCGAGTCGCGGCGCAGCACTCCCAGTGCTACGCCAGCTGGTACGCCCATGTGCCGGGGCTCAAGGTCATCGCGCCGTACACCGCCGGCGACGCGAAGGGCCTTCTCAAGGCCGCGATCCGAGATCCCGACCCCGTGATCTTTCTCGAGAACGAAATACTCTACGGACACAACTTCGAGGTTCCCGACGCGTCGGATCACGTGGTGCCGATCGGACGGGCGGCGGTCGTGCGGGAAGGGAACGACGTCACGATCGCCGCCTTCTCGATCGCCGTCGAGCACGCCCTCGCCGCCGCGGAGACGCTGGCGGGGGAAGAGATCGAGGCCGAGGTGGTCGACCTCAGGACCCTCCGGCCCGTCGACGTGGGCACGATCGTCGCCTCGGTGAGGAAAACGAACCGTCTGGTCACGGTCGAGGAGGGCTGGCCCTACGCGGGGATCGGCGCGGAGATTGCCGCGCTCGTGCTGGAGCGGGCCTTCGACGACCTGGACGCTCCTGTCCTGCGCGTCACGGGCGCCGACGTGCCGACGCCGTACGCAGCCAACCTCGAGCAGCTTGCGCTGCCGAGTCCGGACCAGATCGTCAAGGCCGTCAAACAGGTCGGCTACCGCAAGTGAACGGAAGGATCCGCCATAGGGAGGCCGGGCGGCCCGCGCCGCCCGCGTTCTCGTAAAGGGGAGTCATGCCGATCAAGATCCTGATGCCGCAGCTGTCGCCCACCATGGCCGAGGGCAACCTAGTGCGGTGGCTCAAGGAGGAGGGCGACAAGGTCCAATCCGGCGACGTGATTGCCGAGATCGAGACCGACAAGGCGACCATGGACGTCGAGGCCGTGGACGAAGGGGTCCTCGGCAAGATCGTCGTGGCGGAGGGGACGGAGGGCGTGCCGGTCAACTCCGTCATCGCGGTGATGCTCGAGGAAGGCGAGGACCCCGCCGCTCTCGCCGATGTGGAGGCCGCACCGCCTCCCGCGAGGATGGAGGCCGAGGAGAAGCCGGCGGCGCCTGAGCCCGCGGCTCACGAGCCGAGTCCGGAGACGGCCGACGCGCCCGCTCCGGCAGACGAAGCCGTCACCGAACCCCGCGCGGCGGCGCCGGCGGAGGAGGTCGCCCCGACGGCGCGCCGCGGGGACGGACGGGTCATCGCCAGCCCCCTCGCCCGCCGGATGGCCCAACAGGCCGGCCTCTTGCTCGAAGGGATCAAGGGCTCGGGTCCTGGAGGCCGGATCGTCAAGGCCGACATTGAGGCGGCACTCTCCATGCGCGAGGCGGCTCCCGCCCCCGCGCCGCTGCCCCCGCCTGCGGCGGCGGTTCCGCCGACGGCGCCGTTCACCGAGGTGCCTCACACCAGCATGCGCAAGGTCATCGCTCAGCGGCTCGTAGAGGCCAAGCAGACGATTCCGCATTTCTACCTCACCATCGACTGTGAGATCGACGAACTCTTAAAGCTCCGCCAAGACCTCAACGCCCGGTCGGACGCCTACAAGCTGACCGTCAACGACTTCGTGATCCGGGCGGCGGCGCTGGCGCTCAAGAAGGTCCCCGCGGCCAACGCGGTGTGGACCGAGCAGGCCCTGCGCCGCTACACCACGGTCGACGTGGCCGTGGCCGTCGCCCTCGAAGACGGGCTGATCACGCCGATCATCCGCAACGCCGACCACAAGGGCCTCGGCGAGATCTCCAACGAGATGAAGGAGCTGGCCGCACGGGCGCGGAAGGGTGCGCTCAAGCCCGAGGAGTACCAGGGCGGAGGGTTCACCGTCTCCAACCTCGGCATGTATGGAATCAGACAGTTCGAGGCCGTCATTAACCCGCCACAGGCGGGAATCCTGGCCGTCGGGACGGGCGAGCAACGCCCCGTCGTCACGGACGGCGCGCTGGCGGTCGCCACGGTCATGACCTGCAGCTTGAGCTGTGACCACCGGGTCATCGACGGCGCGATCGGCGCCGAGTTGCTGCAGACCTTCAAGGCGTTCATCCAGGATCCGCTGACCATGTTGCTTTAGGAGGGCCAGATGGCCGAGACCGCTTTCGACGTCATCGTCGTCGGCGGCGGGCCCGGCGGTTACGTCACCGCGATCCGGGCGAGCCAGCTGGGGTTCAAGACCGCGCTCGTGGAGCGCGAACACCTCGGGGGAATCTGCTTGAACTGGGGCTGCATTCCCACCAAGGCGCTTCTCCGCGCTGCGGAGATCCATCACACGCTGGAGCACCTGGACGAGTTCGGGCTCACGGCAAGCCAAGTGGGGTACGACGTGACCAAGCTCGTCGCGCGCAGTCGCGCCGTGGCCGACCGGCTGTCGCGGGGTGTGGAGCACCTCCTCAAGAAGAACAAGGTCACGGTGTTCGACGGCCACGGGCGCCTCGCAGGATCGGCGAAAGTGGCGGTCAGCAGGGACGGGAAGGAGGTGGCCGACCTCCATGCCAAGCACGTGATCCTGGCCACGGGCGCGCGCTCAAAGGAGCTCCCCGGCCTCGAGGCCGACGGCAAGCTGGTGTGGACGTACAAGGAAGCCATGGTGCCCGAGCGGATGCCGAAGTCGCTGCTCGTCGTGGGCTCGGGCGCGATCGGGATCGAGTTCGCCAGCTTCTACCGTAATTTCGGCGCCGATGTGACGGTCGTAGAGGTGTTGCCGCGCATCCTGCCCATGGAGGACGAGGAGATCTCGGACCTCGCCCGCAAGGCGTTCGAAAAGCAGAGAATTCGCATCCACACCGGGGCCACAGTAAAGTCCCTGCAAAAGGCGGCGAGGAACGTCAGCGCGGTCCTCGACCTGGGTGGCGGGAAGTCCACCACACTCACGGTCGACAGGGTGATCCTCGCGATAGGAATCGTCGGCAACGCCGAGGGCATCGGCCTCGAAGGAACGAAGGTGAGGGTGGAGGACGGCCACATCGTGACCGACGAATGGTCGCGGACCGGCGAGCCCGGCGTTTATGCGATCGGCGACGTGACGGGCCCGCCTTGGCTGGCTCACAAGGCGAGCCACGAGGGAGTGGTCTGCGTCGAGCGCATCGCCGGGGTCAACGAGGTTCACCCGCTCGACAAGTCCAATGTTCCTGGATGCACTTACTGCATGCCCCAGATCGCGAGCGTCGGGCTTACCGAGGGCGCCGCGAAGGAAGCGGGACGGGCGGTGAAGGTCGGCCGGTTTCCCTATGTGGCGAACGGCAAGGCGGTGGCGCTCGGTGAGACCGAGGGGCTCGTCAAGACCGTCTTCGACGCCGAGACGGGGGAGCTTCTGGGTGCCCACATGATCGGCGCCGAGGTCACCGAGCTGATCCAGGGGTTCACCATCGCGAGGTCGCTGGAGACGACGGAGGCGGAGCTCATCGACACCGTGTTCCCGCATCCGACGCTCTCCGAGATGATGCACGAGGCCGTCCTTGCCGCGTATGGCCGTCCCCTCCATATCTGAGTGGCGCAAGCGACCCTAAGGATGCCCGGAATGACCGAGGTTCGCCCCCTTCGCGACGAACGGCCTCTGGCGCGCAAGCCGCCCTGGATCCGGGTGAAGGCGCCGACCTCCCCGGAGTACCACAACACCCGCCGCCTGATGCGCCGGCTCAAGCTCAATACCGTCTGCGAGGAGGCGGCCTGCCCGAATATCGGCGAGTGCTGGGCGCGCGGGCACGCGACCGTGATGATACTGGGCAGCGTGTGCACCCGCGCCTGCACCTTCTGCAATGTCGCCACCGGCCGGCCGGATTGGCTCGACCCGCACGAGCCGGATCGCGTGGCCGAGGCCATCGCCGAGCTCGGGCTTCGCCACGTCGTCATCACCTCGGTGGACCGGGACGATCTCCCCGACGGCGGCGCCCACCATTTCGTACGCTGCATCGAAGGGGTCGGCGCGCGCTCGCCCGAGACCACGATCGAGGTGCTCACCCCCGA
This sequence comes from Alphaproteobacteria bacterium, assembly GCA_046759785.1. Lineage (GTDB taxonomy): Bacteria > Pseudomonadota > Alphaproteobacteria > JBHICW01 > JBHICW01 > JBHICW01. The sequence goes on along the minus strand of JBHICW010000030.1, from coordinate 1,408 downwards.
CTTCCTTCGCAAGGAGGGTGCGATAGAGGCGGTCGTGGCCGCCCGGCCCGACGTTTACAACCACAATGTGGAAACGGTGCCCCGGCTGTACCGGGAGGTGCGGCCCGGCGCCCGTTACTTCCACAGCGTCCGCCTCTTGAACCGGGTGAAGGAGCTCGACCCCTCGATCTTCACCAAGTCCGGGCTGATGGTGGGGCTCGGGGAGGAGCGGGGCGAGGTGCTCCAGGTGATGGACGACCTGAGGGCGGCCGACGTCGATTTCCTCACGATTGGGCAGTACCTTCAGCCCACGCCGCGTCACCATCCGGTCGCACGCTACGTCACGCCGGACGAGTTCGAGGATTACGCCCGCATGGCTCGGGCCAAGGGTTTCCTCATGGTTTCCTCGAGCCCGCTCACGCGCTCGTCCTACCACGCCGAACGCGACTTCCAGCTCCTGCGCCAGGCGCGCGAGGCCCGGCTGTCCGCGGGCTGAGCGCGGCATGCCGACCCATGCCGAAAACCGGGTGCTGCCGTACAGCGCCGAACAGCTCTTCGAGCTGGTGGCTGCGGTCGACCGATACCCCGAGTTCCTGCCCTGGTGTCTGGAGGCGCGAATCCTTCGGCGCGAAGGGAACGTGATCCATGCCAACCTCGCGATCGGCTTCCGGATGATCCGCGAACGGTTCACCTCAAGAGTGACGCTCGACCGGCCGTACGGGATCGACGTGGAATATCTTGAAGGGCCGTTCCGCTACCTCAACAACCATTGGCGCTTCATCGACCGGCCGGACGGCGGCTGTGTGATCGATTTCTACGTCGACTTCGAGTTCCGTTCGCTCATCCTGCGCAAGCTCATCGGCGTGCTGTTTAACGAGGCCGTGCGCCGCATGGTGGCCGCCTTCGAGGCGCGGGCGCGCCAGCTTTACGGCGCCGCCGCCGAAGGGGTGAAGCCCGCCTAAGGCTCCGTGAGCCGCATCAAGAGCGCCAGGGCGGCTCCCACCGCGGCCTCGCGGATGGCCGTGCGGTCGCCCGAAAACTGATGGCGTTCGGCAACCGTCTCGCCGCCGCGCCGGGCGGCGGCGATGTAGACCAGTCCGACGGCTTTGGCCGGGGTCGCGCCACCCGGCCCGGCGATGCCTGTGACTGCGACGCTGAGCTCGGCCGGCGACTGTTTGAGCGCCCCCTCGGCCATGGCCCGCACGACCTGGGCGCTGACCGCGCCGTGGGTTGCAATCAAAGTCTTATCGACCCCGAGCTCCGAGGCCTTGGCTTCGTCGGAATAGGCCACGAAACCGCGTTCCACCACATCCGAGGAGCCCGGGATCTCGGTAAGCGCGCCCGTGACCAGCCCGCCGGTGCACGACTCCGCGACAACGAGCTTGAGGCCGGCGTCCCGGCACGCCTTGAGCACAGCCTCCGCCCGCTC